>NZ_AHJG01000343.1:0-1586 GCF_000241145.1 Candidatus Nitrosarchaeum limnium BG20
TTAATGAATTTGAAACAAAATATTTTTTACCACATTTGAAGCATTGCCAAAGATATGCATTATTGATCTTTTTTTGATATTGCATAGGTAACAAACATGAAGTACAAAGAAATCCTTCAGGAGCATCATCAATTAATGGAATTTTCTTTTTAATCAAATTAACAAATATGAGTTATTTCAGAACTATAAATTCTCTATCATAGTTACAAATCAAAAGATCAAATCTAAAAATCATAAAAGGAAAAATAGATTAGTACACTAAGTTTTAAAAATACGATATGAATTTACTGTCCATAGGTGGATCTGATCCATCATCGGGGGCAGGTATTCAAAGCGATGTTAAAACTTTTGATTCACTAAATGCTTATGGTTTAACAGTAATCACTGCAATAACAGGTCAAAATACATCCAATTTTGGAATGGTTGAGCCAGTATCACAAAAAATATTGAAAAATCAGCTAGATTCGATAATGACAGATTTTAAAATAGACGGAATTAAAATTGGAATGGTTTACAATTCGGAGATAATAAAAACAATTTCCAAAGAACTAAAAAATAAAAAAATTCCAATTGTGATTGATCCTGTGATAAAATCCACCACGGGGGGCCAACTAATCGATAAAGCAGCAATTGTAGATTTTAAAAAATTTTTAATTCCATTGGCTACAGTCATCACTCCAAACAAATTTGAAGCTGAGTTTTTGTCAGAAATTAAAATAAGAACAAAAAAATCATTGCATAAAGCTGCTCTAAAAATTCAAGCGATGGGAGTAGAGAACGTCATCATTACTGGATTGAAATCAGATGGACAGATTTCAGATTACATACTTGAACAAAAAAATGAATATACAATATCGAGCAAAAAAATCTCAAAAACTAATCATGGTAGTGGGTGTAATTATTCGGCATCTCTATTATTTTCACTAGTAAATGGAGCACCATTAAAAGATGCAGTGAAATTCTCAAAAGAGTTTACATATAATTCAATTAAAAATGCTAAAAATATCGGATATGGAATATCAATTACACAAATTAAAAACAAAGATGAAATTCACAGTGAATTAACAAATGCAATAAATAAATTTCTCCAGATTAAAAATATACATAAAAACATTCCAGAATGTCAAACAAATTTTGTTTTTTCAAAAAAGAATCCAAAATCAATTAAAGAGATACTAGGAATCTCAGGAAGAATAGTAAAAACAGGAAATGCAGTAACAGTTGCAGGAGATTTGGCATATGGGGGTTCAAAGCATGTTGCTAGAGCTTTGATCATTATGAACAAAAAATTTCCAGATATGTGCTCTGCAATTAATTTAAGATATAGTGAGGAAATAATATCAAAATTAAGAAAAAAAAGATTAGTTATTGCTAGTTACGATAGAAGTAAAGAACCAAAGAATGTAAAATCCAAAGATGGGTCCACAGTAGAATGGGGGATAAAACAAGCAATAAGAAATTTAAAAAAACCACCAGATGTAATTTACCACACAGGAGATTTTGGAAAAGAGCCAATGATAATAATTTTTGCCGAAACGCCCACATTAATTCTTAAAAAGATTTCAAAGATATTTGATTTTAAAATA
>NZ_AHJG01000342.1:0-1817 GCF_000241145.1 Candidatus Nitrosarchaeum limnium BG20
TACTGCAAAAACTGATCAATCCACCGTCAATCTTAGGGTCACCTCTGAGTCTGGAGTTTGTGTTATTGGACCTGGTGAAAACTGTCTTGTAAAAGATTCTACCCGAAAACCTGGACAAATATATGAAGTTGTATCTGTTGATGGTGTTAATCTAAAAATTAGATACAGCGGTCCTGATGTTTATCTTGAAAAATTTGATATCCTTCCAGAATCCCCTGATGGATTCTTACCTGATGCAAACTGGACTGTAGATATCATCAAAGAAGAACAAGCATCCCGATTTTATTATAGAGTTAATTACTCTGTTTTAGAGTAAGTTCAAAATACTGTTTACTCTGTATTATTTTAGATGAATCTTCAAGTTTTGATGTTTTATCAAGATGATCCAAAAAAATGTACTGCTGCAAAGATGGTTAAGTTTGGAATTGCAAAAAATATCAAAAAAATAGGAAATAAAGGACTGGTTTTGGATCCTTTTTCTGAAAAAACTCTTTTACCTTCTGATAAATCTTTGATAAATTCTATAATTGGAATTGATTGCTCTTGGACTCTGGCAGATCAGGCATTCTCAAAAAAATTTAATGGTATTAAAAGAAAATTGCCTCCATTACTTGCAGGTAATCCAATTAATTACTCAAAATTAAATAAATTAACTACTGCTGAAGCCCTTTCTGCATCTTTATTTATTCTAGGATTTAGAGACGATGCACTTGCAATTCTTGACAAGTTCAAATGGGGACACACTTTTTATGAATTAAATCAAAATCTGTTAGACGAATATTCAAAACTTGAATCTGAAGATCAAATAGATATAATTCTAAAAGAATATGGTTTGTCTAATCAATGATTTTTTCTTTTTTTAATATATGATACACCAATAATTACACAAATTCCAATTATTATCAACCACATTGCTTCAAAATTATCTTTTCTATTAAATTCAACATTGACTTGGTTTATTTCTGGTAAAGTATCTTTGTTCTTTACCACTAAGAAACCTGTAGAATAATAATCTGGTTTTAGTACTGAATTGGAAATTGCAAATATTTTTAGATCTTTTGCACCTACTCCCAGTTTTTCTACGTCTTCCCCTGAGATATTTATCTCTGTAAAGTTTTTATCAATTTTAATTATTTCAGATAATGTTGAATTTTCATTATTGCCTGTAATAAAATAAAGAATTGAATCTGCATGTGTAGTTTCTACATCTATGATTAGATCACTTTCTTTTTCAACTATATCTGGTACATTGACGTTGACTATCTCTGGAAATATCGTGCTTTCAAATTCTGCCCAATGACCTGCTTTGAAAGGATATGTTTGATCATCAAATGCATTGACTGTAATTGTTCTTGATTCTGGTGAGTATGCACTAAGATAAAATGGTCCATTACTAATTACAGCGTGATTGTGTTCTGTAATCCATTTTGATGATGCATTATATCTATTGTTAAAATAATCAAAACCAATTTTAGATGATTCCAATGATTTTGGAATAAATTTTTTCTCACTAAATTCATCCAAGTATCTTTTAATCATCTGAGCATCATTTGGAACAATCAGTGAAATCCAACTGATGTTTTTGTTGGTCGCCCCTGATCTTGAAAAAGATGCTTTACCATCTAGAACTGCTTGCTCCATCGCAGCTGAAATCTCCCATGGCACTGTACTCCATAATGACGCCCATTCTGCAATTTCTCCTTTATCAAAATGCCAATAATTCACGTACACATCGATTGTATTTTCATCGATAACTTTTATTCCAATAATTGTTTGAATTGATTGGGAAACAATTGGAGTAAATTCTGCATCATATG
>NZ_AHJG01000341.1:0-899 GCF_000241145.1 Candidatus Nitrosarchaeum limnium BG20
AGAACTGATGGTTGTTAAAGTAGAGTATGTGCCAGAGCCTGACTTGTATTCAATTTTGTAACCTGTAATTGGAGCACCACCATTACTTGATGGAATATTCCATGAGAGATTGATTTGAGTTGCAGAAGAGCTAACAGCAGTTAGATTAGTTGGTGCACCGGGTACTGTCGTAGTTGGTGGTGGTGCAGAATTAGCAGTTGGTGTAGCTGATACTTCATTTGATCTTTGACTAGAACCTAATCCAAAATTAGCTGAAACAACAAATGTGTATGTTTTTCCAGTTGTTAAACCAGAAACAAGAAAACTAGTTGAGGATTCACTATCTACTTCTATGAAAGTACCACTGGATAATTTTTCTTCAATTTTGTATGAAGAAATATGTTGACCATATGTTTGAGATGGTGCTATCCATGTTAATCTGATTTGGGTTGGAGATACATCAGTAGCAGTAAGAGTAGGGGTTGTTGTTTCACGAGGTATAGATGATGCTTCATTTGAAGAATAACTCGTGCCAACAGAGTTTATTGCTGAAACCTTGTATGTGTATGAAGTACCAGTAGTAAGACCAGTATGAGAATAAGTTGTGCTTTGAGTGGTTGTTAAAGTAGAGTATGTGCCAGAGCCTGACTTGAATTCCACTTTATAGCTAGTAATTGGAGCACCACCATTGTTGGCAGGTGCAGACCATGATAGATTGATTTGTGTTGGAGAAGAGCTAACAGCAGTTAGATTAGTTGGAGAATCGGGAGCAACTGGAGTTGTAGGTGTAGAAACTGGAGTTGCAGGTGTAGCTGTTGCTTCAGATGATGCAGAGCTTGTGCCAACAGAGTTTATTGCTGAAACCTTGTATGTGTATACAGTTCCAGTAGTTAGACCAGTATGAGAATAAGTTGTGCTTT
>NZ_AHJG01000340.1:0-722 GCF_000241145.1 Candidatus Nitrosarchaeum limnium BG20
GTCTAATGCTTTTCTAATTGTTGCAACTTGTCCATCCATCATTGCAGATGGAGATACTGTATCAACTCCAGCTTTTGCTTGACTAACTGCAATCTTTGCTAAAGTCTCTAAACTCGTGTCGTTGTCGACTTTATTTCCTTTAATTATTCCGCAATGACCGGTGGATGTAAATTGACATAGACATACATCTGCCATAATTACTATTTTATCGCCAAAATTTTTTCTAATTTGTGAAATTGCCTTTTGCACAATTCCATTATCATCAAATGCAGAAGTGCCATTTTCATCTTTTTTTGCAGGTATCCCAAATAACATAATGGCTGGAATACCTAAATCTGAAATAGTCCCAACCTCATCGTTTATGTCATCTATTGGAAGTCTTTCAATTTCTGACATTGACTCTACTTTGATTCGTGTCTTTAGATCTTCTTGAACAAATACTGGACAGATTAAATCTCTAGAAGATAAAGTGGTTTCTTGAATTAGTTCTCTCATTTTCTCAGATGTTCTTAATCGTCTAAGACGTCTAGTTGGAAATGACATTGTAAAAATTCCTTCTGGGTAAGATATAATTCTAGTCTAATTCCTTTTGTTTTTTATAGTCAAATAACTTGCTTGCCATTTTAATTATGTCTGGATTGCCTTGCTCTGATGCCTTGCGAATATTATTCATTGGAGTAGATACAATACTCTCTACAACAGCTTTTGTTAATTCTTCTATG
>NZ_AHJG01000339.1:0-3594 GCF_000241145.1 Candidatus Nitrosarchaeum limnium BG20
ATAATTTGCCATGATTTTATTGATAAATCACGGTACATTAATGTTGGTTATTTGATAATTATTTTTTTAATTAGAGTTTATTGTGGAATTAAGTTTGTTTTTGATAATTCTCTGAAATTACTCCAAATGGATTATTCAATGACATCATGATGGCATGATGTACTTCTAAATAATTTTTCATAATTTCTCTTGAGTTATCTGTGTGTGACATATGTGGTCGAAATATTGTATCAATATACATTTCATGCATTTTCAAAACACCTTGATCTATTTTTCCAAATAATTTTACTTCGTTTATTTTTATCATGTTGAACATATGGTGAACATAGTTATAGTATTCTCTATGAATGTCTGAAAATCCTTTGATATATAGGGGTAAAAATGATTCACCATTTTTTATAATTTGTTTAATATTTTTCTCGTAAACTTCTGAGATGGTATTTGTCTGATTGCTTTCTTCCATGTTGGATGGATATCTTATTTGTATAAAAGGAGTTCCTTACGTGATGTGTTTTGTATCTCTAGTGAATTTTTTCGGATCTAACTGGTAATTTTTAAACTATCGTTTTTTGCTTTTAAATTTTTTAGATTCTCTTTTTTTATATCTTCAAAGAATCTCTTGATCATTTTAATTCCTGCCACAATCTTTGGAGCATTGGTGGCTGCAAATTCTTCTCTTTCTGAGGCTGTTTTCGGTTTGTGATTTTTGTAATTTTCATAAACTTTACCCCCATCATAATCCACATATGCAATTCTAGCACTGTAATCAGTTCTTTCCAAAACTAAACTATCTCCACCAACAATTGCAGTATGATAAGGATGAACAATTAATGCCTCTGATAGCTTTTGTGAAGTTGTAATTTTTGCTGTTTGTAACTCTAAAGAATAATGATTAAAATTTACTAACAGATAAAATGTTGCCTCTGGTTTTGTGATTTTAACTCCTTCTATTTCTGCGAGTTTATTGTAAGTATACTCTCCCATGATCTCATGAATGCTTCTAGTTATTGTAAAGTACTCGTTCATTTCATCACTTATCTCAAATCCTGCAACTGCTGCATGCTGAATTGGTGTTGATACTGCAGTGTACTCTGTTGCAAGGATCTTTTTGAATTGTAATTGAAGATCTGATGCATTTTGTGGGAATATTACATATCCTAATCTGTATCCACCGGCTGCATGAGATTTTGATAACCCATTTGTTACAAATGTTCCTTCTGGGTAAATTTTTCCCATACTGACAAATTTTGAAAAATCATATGTTGTTTGGGCATAAATTTCATCTGATATGATTAAGATATTTTGCTCTTTACATACATCTGCAATCTCTTCTAACTCCAATCTATCATAAAGTAATCCTGTTGGGTTGTGAGGATTATTTAGTATCAGAATTTTCTGTCTATCTTGTAATCTTAATCCTAGTTTTCTAAGGCTGTTTGGTGAAATTTTTCTGTTAGCCCCCGTTGGTAGCATGTGGTAATTTTTTTTCAAGAGTCTAATTTGTGGAAGATATCCAAGCCATGCTGGAGTGGGTAAAATTACAGTTCCATGTAAAATCTCCAATAAATTAAAAATCAACTCTTTTGTGCCCGGTCCTACATAGATTCTCTGAGGATCTACATCAATGTCAAAATAATATTTGTTGTATTTTGATATGGCACTTCTTAACTCTGGTATTCCAGGAACCGCTGCATATGCTCCTTTACTGGCATTTTTTACTAGTTCATTTTGAATTAATTTAGGCACTGGAAACGGTGATTGTCCAAACGCAAATCCATAAAATCCAAAACTGCATTCTGGATGGTGACATTCGGAGTGAAATTCTTGCAAAAAGGTGTTTAATTTTAAATTCTCTGGTAGTTCTATGTCTTGAACTTGTTGATCAACTATGAATTCCACACCTGCTGTATTTTTAGCTCAAATATAATGATTTTATATGCTAATTGAATTATAAAAAAGAAAGAGTGGTTGCACTTAATTGAAAAGTGCTGATAACTCTACTGATACATCTACAGGATCAATCTCTGTTGGCTCAACTACATCTCCAATTAGTGTTGTATCAACCTGACCAACTAATACCAATGGAATTCTAATGTTTGCCTGCTCATTGATAATTGCAGATCTATGAAATGCAAGTGCAAATGAACCAGACTCATCAGCTATTGGTGCAAAGTAGCCATTGAGATGAACCACTACAGAATCAAATTCACTCGTTGTTCCTTTTAGAACTACATGATTGCCTCTAGCAAATCCTTGAAGATCAAATGTGACATTTCTATCTCCAATTTCAGCATCTGCTGTCCCTGATATTTTCCAACCTCTTTGACCTATTTTTCCAGCTTCGCCAGAAAGATCAAATGTTGCAGGAACTGCTTTTCCGCCGATGACTGCCCATCCGGTAACTTTTCCTGAGAATTCTAAAGATGGGACTACATTTACGTCAGTTTTTTCTGCTAGTCTATCATTTCGCAGATCTCTTAAATCATTGAGTTGAGTCTTTATGTTTTGTCTCTGCTCTTTGATTTGATCTCGAACTTGTTTTTGTTCTTTGTAGATTTGTTTGTCTTTTGTTTCAGCCGTATTAGCATTTACACTAACATCTGCATTGACATCAGCATTTACATCTGATTGTGCAAATACTGTGCTTGCTGGTGCCATTGCCACTGCCATGATAATTGCCAGTGCTGAAAACAGTTTTACGTACTTCATTATGCATCAGATCACCCGAATCTATTAAGTAATTACGAATCTTTGTTACTGATGATTGCTCTGTATTTGAGATAATTTCATAAGGTATGAAGTTATTTCCATTTTTGGCAATAGTGATTTTAATACTGATTTACGCTCAATTTCTTATTAATGTCGCTGTCCGCTGAAAAGAAAAAGAAACTCAAAGAATTGGATGAAAAACTAGAAGAAGTATTTAGTAGACATAAAACTTAATCTGAGTAAATATCAAGTTATTTAATGCATAACAAATTCGTATACCATCTTCCAGCTTGATTTTCCTTTGTTCGTTCTACCGGTTTTTTAATCCGATCTTTTGTAATTTTTAACATTTCATTAACAGTAACAGAATATGTTTTTTGCAAGAATTCATCTATATGGTAAAGACTGAATCCTGACGATGTCAATATTTCAAGAAATTCTTTTGGTTCGATTCCTGCGTTTACAAAACCTTGCGGCCAAAATTCTGTGATCAAAGTAAGTTTTTTGTTAAACTGGATAGTTTTTTTCATCCCATCTAGAGATTTTTTCTCAGAACCTTCTACATCCATTTTAATAATGTCTACTTTCAGATCTTCTGTCTTTTCTAAAAATGAATCAATGCTTATAATTTTTATTTTCTGTTTACTTCCTTTATGTTCTCCAGAACTATAGTTATATTCAAACAAACTGTGTTCTGATTTGTAAAAAGGTGACAAAAATAATTCACTATGACCGTCATGATCTGATACTGCTGCGTCTACTACTATGATATTGGTAAAACTATTTTCTACAATACTTTTTTTGAATAATGAGATGTTTTCTTTTGATGGTTCAAATGAAAATATTTTGCCATTTGGTCCTACCTTACTTCGTGCTAAAAGAGAA
>NZ_AHJG01000338.1:0-1383 GCF_000241145.1 Candidatus Nitrosarchaeum limnium BG20
ACTATCTTTATCTTTGCTTGGTGCTCTCGCATTTAGGGGAGGTACTCTGAGTATTGCTTGGTCATTGCTAATGTTTGGTATACTGTTAACTACGATTGGAGATGTTTGGTATTTTTATCTACAAACATTTGATGCATATGTTGAAGGACATCCTGTTGAATTATTGTGGTATTCTAGTTATTGGGTTATTACTTATGGACTTTACAAACATAAAAAAACAATTTAGAGAATTTGAGAAGGTACGTATTCTTTTGTAATGTTTCTAGTCCTCTCTAATCTTTTGAGAACAAATCTTGCAGTTTCACTAACATCTGGACTTGGATCATTTAATGCTACTTTAATCTCATTTTCTACCTCAAATGCTCGCATCAATCCTAGTGATTCTATGGCCTCATGTTTGACTAATGCACTTTTATCGTAAAATGCAGAATTTACCAAATTTGGTATCTTTTTTCTCATGTTTCTTGCAGCAATTTGAAAGCAGGCTTCATGTTTTACCACTCCATTATCATCATTTTCTAAAATCCATACCATTAGGTCTGCAACTTTGTCAAAAATTGGCTCTTTAGGACCTGCAATCTCTGCAATTTCTCCTGCTAACCATACAGCATCCCAACGTCTAGATTCATCTCGCTCATTTTTTAGTATTGGTTCGCAGAACTCTAATCTTTTTTGTAATGGCATCTCACGAACTCGATCCTCATCAATCACTGTTGCACTCATTCCCATTAATGGGAATTTATCATTAATAACTTTTTATCTGATTTCCAAAACAAAAATCATTTATTATTAAGTACTTAAAATGATACATAATGAATGAGATTGATAGGTTTTTTGCAAATTCTGTAGAATCAATTATATCTGAAAATCTAGGTCATTCAGCCCTTTCAAAAATTAAATCACGTCTATCTGAAAAATTTGGAATTGGTATCTATGAATCCCTCTCTCAATTTAGTAAATTTGATATTGTTTTAAGAGAGTTTTTTGGAAAAGGAGCAGATTCAATTGAACGAAAATGTTTTGAATCTATATTATTGTTAGACTCTAAATCTATGAAAAACAATGGCATGTATATAACAATTAAAGATAACGACTTGTCAATGCTATTTCTTGAAACCTTTGGTGATGAAATGAAAAAGAATATGATCAACTGCGTTACTGACAAGTCCATGACTATATATGAAATACTACAAAAATGCGACATTCCACAGACTTCGGGGTATAGAAAAATAAAACAATTAATTGAAAATAATTTTTTAACAATTCAAGGTTTTGGAACTTCGTCAGATGGTAAAAAAATTCCTAAATACACATCTGTTTTTGAAAATATAAAAATAGATATTGAAAAAAATAAAGTTTTGGTATCTGTTAAAATTAAAAATG
>NZ_AHJG01000337.1:0-840 GCF_000241145.1 Candidatus Nitrosarchaeum limnium BG20
TCGCAACCACAAGTCCATATACAAAATACCAATATGGAAAAACGTTTGGGATTGGCAGAAGAATTGCAATGGAGATAAAACAGGCTCAGGAAGAAGACAGATTAGACGAAATAGTCACCTAAATTATTTGAATAATAATCTATTCTAGAATAAAACCATCACATCCAGAATTACAGGGTTTATTCATAACTCCCTCACATTTTCCATGTTCATCATGCGCTATTCTTTGATGCCCACAGACACTACATTTACTCCTAAAAAAGACAACAAGTTCTTTCATAGACACATCTAACTTTTCAATTTTAGAATTTAGTGATGAGGGATTAGATTTTCCAGACATAACTCATCTAAATTTTGTGCAAACTTAAGGATTTTGAAACATAAATTCTACAAAACAACTCCAAGAAATTATTATTTCAAAAATACCAAAGACATATTTTATTGACAACAAAATAGTGATTGTTAATTGGCTAGATTAGGAAATATATAGAATACCTAACGTTTTGATTCAAATAATTATAGAACGGTTTTTGTTTGAATTAAAATGCTGGATGCCAATTAACATCAAAATACAAAGTCTTTATTGATAGACTTTTAATAAAATTACAAATGTCAAGAACAATTTACATTCGTGAGATTATTACAATATTGAAAGAGCCAAAACTTTGTCCTACATGCCAAAAAGGTGATAGATTAGAAAAAAACATAGTTTTTGAAAGAAAAACAGATGGACAAACACTACTATGTACAAGATGTGAAGCACTAACAGTAATTACAAACCATAATCTCAAAGAAGTAGAATTAGTAGCTGCAAAAGATGAACAAGTCATGTTAAAAGAA
>NZ_AHJG01000336.1:0-1667 GCF_000241145.1 Candidatus Nitrosarchaeum limnium BG20
GTATCAGGATCCATCCAACCAATCTTGTTAGTATCACCTGATAACATGTTTATTACAAATGTCTGTAATGTGTCATCTAAATTATGTCCTGTAGCAATTACATCTGCATTAATATCGTTTGCTGCATGATCAATTGCACGTCTTCTTAAAGTTCCACATATGGAACACGAAGATGTTTTTTCATTTCCTCTTAAATCCAATGCCTCGTCTAATGTTAAATCAAATAATTCTTTGTAAGAGAAAACCTTGTGTTCTACATTTAATTTTGCACAAAATTCTTGCACTATTTCCAGTGCCTCATTTCTATATCCTGGAATTCCTTCATCAATTGTTATCGCTTTAATTCTAAAATTATGTGTAGACCTCATTTGATTAATAACATTAAGCAAAGCAAGTGAATCTTTACCACCAGATACTGCAACAGCTACTAATTCATTATTTTGAATCATATTGTATTTTGAAATGGTTTTTGCAGTTTTTCTTAGAATTGAATTTGAAAAACAATTAGAACATAATTTTTCCCCAGAATATTTGCGAGTATATGCTGCTTGATTTTCGCATCTATCACATTTCATAAAATTCTATTATTTTTTTCATTAATGATTCTTTAGGCAATTTTTAGATTGTAAACCAGCCTGATTTCATATATGATAGTGCAATATTCAAGCCAAACAATCCGAATGTAAATGCGTAAATTCCCCACATTGTAATATTTACTGCCTTGTCTGAGATCTTTTTATCAATTATAGTGTGAATAAATTTTCCACCATCTAAAATTGGAAGTGGCAACATATTGATTATTCCAATAAAAAATGAGATCATCCATAGCCATAACAAAAACATCGAAACTCCTGGATCTTTCCACTCAATAAAATTTAAGACAGGTTTGTATGCAAATGAATTGTCTCTTATTATTCCAATTAATCCTTTTTGAGGATCATCAGGTGACGGTATTACTTCAACTGGAAATTGTAATATTTGTCCATCTCTAAGTATTGAAACTTGAGCAATATCACCAGGAATTAGATCTGTCTTTTGAAAATCTAACGGACTTAGTATTTGAACTCCATTAATCGAGGTAATGATATCGTTTGCAAGTAATCCAGCTTTTTCTGCTCCAGAATCTGGAATTATTGAAAGTACAGTTACTCCATCTGGTAAATCATAAAATACGCTTAGCAATGGTTCTGGTACGATCATTGCAAAGAAAGGATTTGTTAACAGTATCAGTCCTAAAGCAAATGCAAAAATTACATTCGATGTTGCTCCTGCTCCAATGACTCGTAACTTTGAAATCTTTTTTGCCTTGTTAAATTCCTCTTCATCTGGTTCTACAAATCCTGCAAACATTGCAATAAATATTGCAAATCCACCTGTTTTGATCTTAATTTTTTCTAGTGTTGCAACAATTCCATGTGCACCTTCATGAATTACTAAAACAACTGGTATTGATAGTAAAAAGTATAGAATTGATGATGATGAAGTCAAAGTAATACCTGGAATTAGCACTGTTAATTGTGAGAATTCAGATGGTGCTACAAAGAATTTAGAAACATTTGATATCAAAAACCAAAATGCAAACCCCATCATTAGAAAACCTGCAACTACACTTACATCAGCAAAAACTTTGATGCCTCGTCTAGTTCGTCCTAGCACTTTTGTTAAAG
>NZ_AHJG01000335.1:0-1288 GCF_000241145.1 Candidatus Nitrosarchaeum limnium BG20
GGGATTTTTGAGCATTAACGACTTTTTCAAAAATCCCGTCATGTTTTTTCTGCAATTTTTCTGTAATTCCTTCTAATTTAGTAATTTGAAATTGTAATTTTCTTTGTGCTTCTTCGATTTTTGTTTTTAATGGAATATCTGGTTTTACTTTCCCCATTACTCGTTGAGAAATACTTTCTCCCGCTGCTTTATTCCATGAATTACTTATCAAATCTTTATTTCCTCATTAATGATATGTAATTTTGTTTTAAATGAATTTGTCCCTAGTCTATGTGTAACCGCGGTAACAAGGGGGTTTGGTGACATCAATTTTCTAGTGTTAGAAAGGATGAAGCATGGTTTTTGTATAAACTTAGAAAGAATATTATTTTTTAAATAATCTAAAATAAGAAATAGGTATTCTTTTTTTATTATATATTTGATACACATTATTTTCGGTATTTGCTTAATTGTCATCCATTCCATTTTTATCTAGGCAAAAATAATTTTTGGTATGAACAAACGCTTTATTTTAGTAGGTATTGTTTTAGGAATTATTGTAACTATTGCTGTCATAATCGGATCTCCTGCTATTGGCGGATTTGATATGTTGAGATAATCACTAATTTTTGATTTTTAAGTAATCATTATTAAAAATAAGCCATACTTTATTACTTGAGAAAATATCTTTTTGTTGTTGAAAAAAGTAGTTGTAGTTGATGATGATGAAGATAACCGTAATGCTATGACTGACATTCTACAATTCAAAGGAGTATCTGTCGTTGCAACCGCAGTAAACGGTTCAGATGCTGTTGAAAAGTTTTCCAAATACGCCCCTGACGTTGTATTGATGGATATAATGATGCCTGATTTTGATGGGTTTTATGGAATTATGAATATCAAAAATATTAATTCTGATGCCAAAATAATTGCTGTGACAGCTGATCAAAGTGATGAAACAATACAAAAACTTAGAGACATTAAACACGAATTAATTATTTACAAACCTTTTGATGTTAATGTTTTAGTGCAAATGATTAATGACTAGATGTTTAGTCGTTACATGTCAATTACACTATATAATTTTCATACTTTTTGTTTCTACATTTCACACGACTTTCATAATTTAGAACAAATCTCTTATTTGCTGATTTATTTGAATTCACATTTTAAATTTTTTAGCTGCACGTTCAAAAACATTCAATGTTTCATTAATGTTGTTTTTTGATAACCACGCAGTGACTGAAATTCTCAATCTTGCTTTATTTTTTGGTACAGTTGGGTATCTGATGGGCTGCGCAAATACCCC
>NZ_AHJG01000334.1:0-5325 GCF_000241145.1 Candidatus Nitrosarchaeum limnium BG20
GGACTAAATGAATAGTAGAATTGATTGAATGTACTCATAAACGACGTACCTGATTCTGTTTTGAGTAAGGAATTGTCTCGTAGTTCTCTTAATTGTTGTACTTGTGGTGCCAGTTCTGAGCCATATGTTGCAGTAGCAATTAGACAACCACCGCCTTTAGAGGTAGATTGATCACCTTTTTCTTCTGAATTGATTGAAGCTGTATCAGATTTTGTTTCTTTAATTGGCTCAGATGTTATTTTAAAAGAAGTTACAGAATCTTCAAATCTAGAAATTTGATCATTAAAATTTTCTATTCCATTACTGTATGCAAAAACATAAAATTTTTCAGGAGTTGAAATTATTGTTTCTCTGAATTGCACATTATATGATGTTCCATTATTAGAGAAGAAACCTTTGGCATTAGTAACATATGCTTGTTTTTCGTTAATTATTGATTTTTCTTGTGAGATTATTTCTAAATTACCAGTCTTTAGTGCATTTTTTAAAAATTCGTCTTTTTCTTTGATTAAATCATCTAATGATCTTCCTTTACTATCAGAAACTGTTAGAGAAATAACTGGGTTGATAGTACCAACTCTTGGACCTACAGCGACAATATCGGGTGCATTTTCATCTGTTTTTTCAGGTTCTTGTAATAACCAACCTGTTGGAACATTAAATGAAATATCTAAAGCCTTATTTTCATAAAGTTGGCTACCAGAAGAACTTGTAATTTCTGTAGTTGTTCGTTCAGGTTCTGATAAATTAAGTAGATTAGATACATCAGAACGTTTTACAACTTCAGCTTTTGTGATTTTTACTTGCTCTATATTTACTGGAATATCTCTGTCGCCTGTTTGAACTGAAGCAATTTTGTCAAGCGTATCAAAACTTTCTTGAGTTACAATTCTTCCAAATACAGTATATTGTTCATCAAGAAAATTTGAGTCCTTATGAACAATAAAAAATTGAGAGCCTGCACTGTTGGGATCAGCTGATCTTGCCATTGAGACAATTCCTCGATTATGTTTTATTGTGTTAAATTCAGCATTTACAGAATAATTTGGTCCTCCAATTCCCCAAGTTGTTGGATCTCCACTTTTTGTATTTGGATCTCCACCCTGAATCATAAATCCTGGAATTATTCTATGAAAAACAGTACCATCATAAAATCCACTTTCTGCTAATTTAATAAAATTTTCAACATGTTTTGGAGCATCATTGGGGAAAAACTCTATTACAATTTTTCCAAGATTAGTATGTAAAATTACTAACTTATCATCAGATTGTGCAAATGATTGATTTCCTAAAGTAATTAAAAACAATGTTAAAAATATTATACCAAGAAATTTTTTCAATAAAATTCCAGATAATATCTTACTTAAAAGCTAATTGTATTAGTTTTTAACAAGTTAGAATAATAAATTGTCATGCAGCCTGATGAAAAAATTCAAGCTCATTTGGTTTCTGTATGGAGAGAATCTAAAAAATTCTTATCAATAGGTGGAAAAGAAGGAATGTTGATTCTAACCGATAGACACCTAATGTTTATCCATAAAACACAAGCCAAAATGAAATGGTGGCAAGCAATTAGGCAAAGACAAGTCATTAATTTTTTAAAATCAAAAAACACAATGATCCGTCACGATGGATATAATGAAAGTAATCTCATTGAAGATATGGAAAATGAAAAAAACACACAGTTATCATTTGATGATATTTTGAATATTACTCATGAAGAAAAGGAATGGGGGAGTATCTTAGTTTTAGAATATGAAAAAGAGGGAAAACTACAAAAATATCAATATTCTATTGCCCAAGATTGGGTCAAGTATCCAGCTAAAGAGCCTACAAAGTACATGAAAGTAGATTGGGAGCCTTTTGTGCAATATATTAAAGACAGGCAAAAATTTACAAAGTAAAATTGAGAAAAATTTATGCTGTAGGTGTTGGACCTGGTTCTCCAAGATACGTCACCAGAATTGTAAGAGAAGTAATACAGGATTGTGATGTTGTAATTGGTTACAAATACACATTAAAAACAATAGAAGATTTGTTAGCAGGAAAAGAAATTCATGAAATTACTATGAATAATCAAGAAGAATCATATCAAAAAATTCTCTTAGAATTAGGAGATCGTTCTTTAGTTATTCCATTTACTGGTGATGTAAATTTTTCAGAATCAGAGGTTGTAGATAGATTAATTGAAATTTTTGGTGAGGTTGAAATAATTCCAGGGATTAGTTCAATTCAAGTTACTGCATCAAAAGCAAGAGTACCACTTGATAAATCCAAAATAATTACAATGCACGTTACAACTTCAATTGAAGAAAAGAAATTAGAATTGCAAAAAGCCTTGATTGATGGATATAGTGTAATTTTAGTTCCAAGACCATGGCCTAAACAACCAGATAAACATTTTATGCCATCAGAAATTGCAATTTATCTGAAAAATAATGGGTTTAATACAAAAAATATGAAGGTTCATGTCTTTGAAGCACTAACTACTGAAAATGAAACCAATTTTGTCGGAACGGTAAAAGATTTGGAGGGAAAAGAATTTTCAGATTTGTCTGTAATGGTTTTTAATCAATCTATCTTAGATTCATATATGAATTACAAGTGGCAGTGGAAAAACTAGTTTTTAGGTTTAGCTGATTGTCCAAGATTAACACTGTTATCTACATTTGGAAATACATAAGCTACAATGTCCATCCATTGATAATTCGGATCATATAATCTGTAAAATCCTGCATTTTCAAATGTAATGTTTACAGATTTATTTGGTAAGATGTCTCCAGTTGAGATTCTACCGTCAGAAACAAATCTATTATAACGATCACCAGTATCTTTTCCACTTTGAATACTATGTGTTACTGTATCATCGTTTACAATAGTTATTGTTGTTCCCGGTTTGATTGAAATTCTATCTTGTGAAAATAATTTTAATTCTGTCCCTTGTGAACTACCATATTGACCTATAGTTGAACCTACACCTTGAGTTGATGCACCTTTAAGAATATGAATTATAGTTTTTTGATCTGTTGTTTTAGATTCTGTTGGTGTAATATTGATTTTTGTTAGTTCAGAAAGTTTTGCGGTGTATATTATTTTATAATTATTATTATCCATTGCAATTCTTCCAGTGAATCCATAAATTGATGCATTTTTACTTTCTTCAATTAATCGTCCAAAAAATTTGATTGTTGTTTGATCACCAGAAGTGTTTTCAGCAATTCCATCAATTCTAATGTATTGACCTTGACGTAGTATTGTTGTCTTTAAGTCAGTAGCTAGAAAATTTTCTGCATCTAAAGTAATGAGTCCTTCTTCAACTAATGATCTTACACTACTTCCAGATAGTTGTTGTGTAGATAGTGTTAAATCAATATTAGAAATTTTTATCATATTTTCTGTTACTGCGTAACCAGAACCTTCTAAAGTAAAAGCGCTGTATGGAGTAATTATTGCAAAAGAATCACTGAAAATAAATCCTGAAAAAGCAAGTAATACTAAAAGAGTAAAAATGGTAATATTCATACATCATTTTTAATTTAATTTGGTTTATAATTTACTACTAAATTATTTTAGACTGAATGAGCAAATCTACGAGTTTTTTTAAATTTTAAAAAATAGGTAAAATTAGATTTTTTTCTTGAATTAATTTGATCATATAATCTTCCAAATATCCTCCTGTTAAAAGAAGTCCAGTTACAATACTGATTTCTATGGCTGTCGGTTTAAGAAAAGGGATTAGATTGGTTTTTTTATAAATTGCTTTAATCAACATAAAACTCCTGGATGTTGCTATTGAATATGCAGTTAGTTCCATTATTCCAAATGGTGAGAGAAAAAGTAGTGTAAGAGGTGGAATTTTTGCTATTTCAGGTGAGATTGTAGTTATTGCTGAAAAGGCAAATCCTGTTGACCAGGCTGAAAACAATCCCCAAACAACTCCAAATCCTGGGATAAACATTGGTAATGACACAGATAAATTATGAATGAATATTCCTATTGCATCAATATCTTTAACTAATTTTTCAAATTCAATCATGAATGCATTTGCTTCTTCTTTACTGACTTGAGACATAGAGCCAAGTTGAAAAATTATAGAAAATAATCCCATAAATATAAAAAATGTAATTATTCTAATCTTAAACACAAAATATTTTGTTAGAGACAATATTTGAGGGTTGACTGTAGGCGCAGATTTAATTAAACCAAAAAATATTCTTTGATGATGAAAAAGGAGCTTACTTTAGCCTTGAATTATGCTTTGAATAAAGGGTTTCAAATTCATCCTAATGCATTCAAATTTTTAGAAAATGTTGATGTTAAAAAATTAGAAAAAATTATCAAGGAAATTGTTCGTGAGAAAACAAAACAAAAATTATTTCAAATTAATCAAGATGATTTAGAGGTTTATTTAGGAATTAAAGAGGATCAAACTTTACAAAATGACCATAAGATAACATTTGATCCAACTTTAAAAATCACTACGGGGGAGGGGGTAAAAGGGTATAATGCACTTTTTGCAAGTCGTTTTAGTAAATTAAAAAGAATAATCTCAGATAGGCCAGAATCAAGAATGTTAAAAACAATCACTTCTGTCAAGTCTGCAAAAAGTGATGATGATATGTACGTCTGTGGACTTGTTACATCTAGAATTACTGAGAGAAATATTACAAAATTAGTATTAGAAGATCCTTCTGGTTTATTCGAAGGTATTGTTTTTGATACTGAATTACAGAAAGTGGCTGGTTCATTGTTAAATGATCAGTTCATTATGGCACGAATTGGTGTGGGAAAAAATTCAGGTTATATCATTAAAGATTTGATTTCGCCTGATATCCCTGATCAAGCCACAAATAGGTCTGAAACTGAAACATATGCAGTTTTTCTTTCGGATTTGCATATAGGTAGTAAGTATTTCATGGAAGAAGAATTTACAGAGTTTGTATCTTGGTTATCAAGTCCAGATCCAATTGCTAGAAAAATTCGTTTTGTGTTAATTGGAGGAGATTTAGTGGATGGTGTTGGTATCTATCCAAATCAAGATAAAGAATTGGTATGTCAAACAATAGAAGAACAATTAAAAAAAGTCGAGGAACTTATTGATAGAGTTCCTAATTACATCAAAATATTCATTATGCCAGGAAATCATGATCCTGGACGAAGGGCATTACCACAACCAGCTATACCAAAAAAATACAATTCTGGGTTATGGGAAAGAGAGAATGTGTTTATGGTAGGTAATCCAGCCGTAGTCTCTTTGAATGGTGTTAAAGTAATGATGTTTCATGGTCAAAGTATAGACGATATTGTAAAAACCACGCCTGGGTT
>NZ_AHJG01000333.1:0-602 GCF_000241145.1 Candidatus Nitrosarchaeum limnium BG20
TGGAACTAGTGGGCCAAACAGCATTGAAAATTCTCTTGCTTGTCCAGCAGTCAGAACAATGTTTCCGTTAGTGAAGTCAGTTGCAGCATACTTGAATGCCTTTTCACCATTCCATACATCATAGTTACAAATAGATGGACCAGTGCACATCAAAGAGACATTCTCATTTGAACCTGTATTTTTAACAAGCATTTTGATGGTCAATAAGGCTTGTCCAGAATCACTTACCTCAAACTCAGGACCTACAAAATAAAATGTTGCAGGGCCAACTACATACTGAGTAGCTGTTTGAACATATTCATATTCTGTGATTTTTAGTTTTGCTGCTCTTTCACAATTTAATCTTTCATATGCTTTAATAACATCAGCACACTTTTCCAAGTCTGCTTGTAGTGAAGCGAGTTTTGAATCAGAAGCATCTGAAACAGGGTTTGTGGATTTTGATTCAGTATTAATTGTGATTACTCCAGTTTTTATCAAATGCTGAATACCATTTACAAATTCCGCATCTGTGATAGTTCCGTCTGCCCACCATCCGGCATTATTCTTTACCCAGACTGGTACAGATTGAGATTTCTCTGCAGATATTTCTGTTACTGGAG
>NZ_AHJG01000332.1:0-551 GCF_000241145.1 Candidatus Nitrosarchaeum limnium BG20
CAATTATTATTGCTAAAATTTCATTGATTTGAAAAAATCCATACAGAGCCAGTTCAGATGCGATAATTCCAGCAATAATGGAAGGACCACCAGGTCGTACAACCATGATACGATCTTTTTTATTCACATCTGGAACTGCAAGATTTCTTTTTTGAAGAAATTTAATCAGATATGGAGTGGTAAGATATACTGTAAAAAATGCTACAATGCATGAAATTACTGCAGGGATTATCAATTCGATCAACTATCTAACCTTCCGTAATTCTGACTTTATGTTATCTGCAATGGTTGAACCAATTTTATCTATATCTGCTAATTTATTCACAGGAATATTTGCCAAATCATCAAGATTTTGGATTCCATGTTTATAGAGCATCCTTGCCCTTATTCGTCCAATTCCCTTTACTTTAACCAAATCTAGCAATTCTTCTCTAATTCCATATGTAATTCTCCTTCGTAAATTATCTAGTTCATCAAGTAGATCTACCCGTTCAACATGCTTTGAAATTTCTCTAAGGCAGTAAGATAACCAGTCAGCAGTTTCAACCATT
>NZ_AHJG01000331.1:0-1047 GCF_000241145.1 Candidatus Nitrosarchaeum limnium BG20
TGTTTTAAAGAATGATGTCATCGATTCTTCGTGGAAAGAAAAGAAGGTAGCGATAATAGGTCAAGAAAATACGTTTAAAATAATAAAATCAAAAGATGAGCCAAAAAATCCAGAAACTACGACAAATATCCCAATCAACAAAGACGAAATAACTACATCATGTAATTGTGTAGCATTTAGATTTGACGGAGTCCAAGATTACTGGCTAAATGACATACAACTTGCATACATCAATACATTCGTAGAAAAAAATATTCCATTGACTGTAGGAATAATTGCAGATTCATTTGGAAATGATCAAAAAATCACAGCCATAGTTAAAGATGCATCCAGTAAAAATAAAATAGAAATTGCAAGTGAAGGAATAGGATCTGCACCTTTTACAAATTATTCCAAACAAGAACAAGACAAATTATTAAAACAATCAATAGTTGAAATTCTCAATAATGCAGGTGTGAGGCCTCACATCTTTGTACCACCACAAAACCAATACAATGAAGACACAAAGCAAGTTCTCATAGAGAATAAATTCACACATGTTAGCGGTAGTGTTTCACAAGAAGAAGTAGTGAAATTTCCGTTAAAAGATGAAACATTATACAAATTTCCTGAAACGGCTACCACTGGAAAGTACGATGTTGAACAAAATTTGTTTGTTGGAATATCAAACGATGAGACTTTTGCAGATACGGTAGATGCTCTTAAAAAATATGGGTTTGCAGTAATAACATCAAATCCACAGCAATTTGCAATTATTAAAAATGGAACTTATACCAATCAAATTAATGAAAAACAATTCAACGAACTAAATGGATTGATTAAAAAACTACAATCAGAGAAGATTAGAATTGTGTTTATTGGAAAAATTAATTTGGATTCGGAAACAATAATTCTTCCTCAGTGGATTAAAAAAAATGCAGGTTGGTGGTCAAATGATCAAATTGACGACATAACATTTGTGCAAGGAATACAATATATGATTCAAAAAGAAATCATTAAAATTCCAAAATCTTCAGAGGCCACAGATACAGAAAACAAAGAAATTCC
>NZ_AHJG01000330.1:0-3693 GCF_000241145.1 Candidatus Nitrosarchaeum limnium BG20
TGTGTAGAAATTAGTGACTGCCCTGGTTTTCTATAATCTAACATTTTTTGAATCTCTTTTTCATCTATTTCCAATCCAGCTGGACATCCATCTAAAACAGCTCCTATGGATTTTCCATGACTTTCACCAAAACTGGTTAACACAAGTCGCTGACCAATTGAACTGCCTGGCAATACAATATTTGAGTAAAATGATGCTTATAATTGTGATTTAGAATCAATTTCTAGCCAATTATATTAAAAATGAGCCTGGTCTTGGATTCTTTTCTTGAATTTCACACTTTTCAAAATATGTCTGAATCTTAAAAATAAACTTAATAATTAAAATCCTGATTTCTGATTGTTGTCTTCAATAAGAAATGACAGGATGCTAAAGATTCTATTTGAATCCACTCCTGATATGTTGGCCCTATTTGATAAAGATGGGAAGATTATCGATTGTAATGATCACTGCGCAAAAAATTTAGGATATGATAAAAACGAAATGATTGGTATGATTGGCCCTGTGGATTTCATTGTAGAAAAAGATAGACCGAAAGCAGTTGATGCTTTTACACAAGTTGTAAAAAAAGGAATTAATCTTAATGTTTCATTCGATATGTTAAGAAAAGATCAATCCACATTTCCATCCATATGGAGTGGTACTGTACTATATGATGAATTTGGAAATCTTGAAGGATATTTGGTGACTGGAAAGGATTTATCTAATTTGAAAAATTTAGAACATGAACTAGAAATTTCACATGAAAACCTCAAAATCTCTAGATTTACAACATTAGGTGAATTAACTGCAAGACTAACACATGACATAAAAAACCTCTTTCTAGTATTTACAATCGTATAGATCTTATAAAAATGACTTCTAAAGAGGAGAAAACAATAGATCATTGCAACAAAATTAAGCACTCTCTCGATCAAATACTGCGCCAAATAAATGATGTAACTAATTTTGTACGAATACATCCAACTAAATTTCAAAAACACCTTCTACATGAAATCATTAAAGATGCTTTGGAATTAATGATTATTCCAAATAATATTGTAATTGAATTACCAAAAGGTAATCCTGAAATTATTTGTGATGACTCTCAAATGATTATCGTTTTTACAAATTTGATTTACAATGCTGTACAAAAATTTGAAGATGATGGTAAAATTTCAATTCAATATAGTGATGATGATACTTCACATATTATCCAAGTAGTTGATTCTGGAAAACCTATTTCAGATGATGTACTGCCAAAAATATTTGAACCATTGTTTACAACCAAACAAAAAGGTACTGGGCTTGGACTAGTAAGCTGCAAAGCAATAGTTGAAATTCATAACGGTGTCTTATCTGTAAAAAATAATCCTGTAACTTTTACTATTGTTTTGCCCAAAAATTTAAAGTAATTAAAAATTTTACATGCCTGAATATTCAATCTTTAATCAACTCAGATTTCATCTTATTTTTTGATGATTTTTATTTATAGTTAAAAATTACATTTTTTATTCTATTTTTTTGTAAAAATTATGTTTAATCTTTAAATAATATGATAACGTATACAATATATGCAAAAACGTGTAAATTATAACAAATGATTTGCGCGGCTCTGCGAAAAATACATGTTATCTACGCAAATGCGTAGTGGGTGAGGAGAATGCTTTTCACTCTATACAGAGTCGCGCCTTTTACTAATTTTAATTAATTTTTTAAAATAATATTTTATTGTAGAATTTTTCCACCTAGTTTGTTTATCTCACTAATAAAATCAGGATATGAAACTGCAACTGATTCATGATCTGTTACAATGCAGTTTCCTATGTACATTCCAGCTATACAAAATGCCATGAATAGTCTATGATCATTTTCAGAATTCAATAATGCCCCATGCAATTCTTTTGGAGGTTCTAAAATTAAACCATCTTCTTTTTCTTGGATGTGCATTCCAAGTTTTTTTAGTTCTCTTGCTAAAATTAAAATTCTATCTGTTTCTTTTAATCTTGCATGCTTTACGTTGATAATTTCTATGGGGTTTTTTGCTTTTAATGCCAAAATTGCAAGAGGTGGAAGAATGTCCGGCGAATTACTCAAATCAAATTTGCCACCATCTAGTTTTTCTGTTGATTCTATTGTCATCTGATCTTCTTTGATTATTATTTTTACTCCCATCTGTTCTATGATGTCAATAAATGCTTCATCTCCTTGTGGCAAGTTTCCCATTTTACCATGAATTGTAACCTCATCCCCATTTAGTATTGCTGCTGATAAAAGTAATGCAAGACTTGAAAAATCCATTGGAACTGTAAATTCTGATGCTTTGTATATTTGGGGTGTTATGTGATATTTTTTGTATGGGATTAAAGTTTGTACTGACACTCCAAAATTTCTCATTGTTGCAATAGTAGCATCTAGATACGGTTTTGAAACCAAGTTGCCTTCTATCGTTAAATTAATTCCCCTCTCAGTTAGAGGTGCACAAATTAACAATGCAGAAATAAACTGGCTTGAAAAGTTTCCTGGAATTGAGACATCTCCACCTAATATTTTTCCAGTAATTCTGATAGGTGGCATTCCATTAGTTGAACTACATTTTGCCCCAATACTTTCAAGCGCATCTAACAAAGGTTGCATTGGTCTTTTTTGAAGACTTGAATCCCCCGTCAATGTTATTGGTTTTGAGAATAAACTAGCAATTCCTGATGCAATTCTGATAGTGGTACCAGAGTTTTTTGCATCAATTTCAGGCACAATTTTATCTATTTTTATGGGTTTTTTGACGATTATTGATGTATTTTTTTGTTCTATCTCTGCCCCAAAATTTTTACATGCTTCAATTGTTGCAATAGTGTCTGCTGAAAATAATACGTTGTCTATCTTACTATTGTTACCTGCCAGTGATGCTAGAAAAATAGCTCTATGAGAATAACTCTTGTTAGGTGGGCAAGTAACATGTCCTGATAATTTTGACTTTTCTACTTTACAGTTCATGTACTTCTGCCTTTTTGTTGTTAATTTTAGAAACTATTACATTTCCTTCAAGTGTTGAGAATACTTTTTTGATGTTTGATTCGTTTTCTTTTTTTGTTATTGCCGCAATTGATGGCCGTTTCCTGAAACTGATGCTCCGTAAGCTCCTTTTTCAAGTAAATTTATCATTATTTTAGGATCAGAGTCTAATGTTGCAGCTGTTGCCAATCCGTTAATGTTCATCGCATTCCAATAATCTCTTTTTTTAGCTAACTCCCATGCATTTTCAAATACAGGTGATAAAATTTTTAAATTTTTTAAATTACCTCTCTTTCTATTCTTTGGAATAAATATTACTGCAATCAAATTTACAGGTGCTTTCTCTGAGACGATGCGATTTTTCTTAAAATTATCTGTCACATTAAATCCGCCATAATAACATGAACAAGCATCATCATATGCTCCTGTTATGCTGACTTTGGATTCAATAGACGCTTCAACTCCTGAAAGCAAAATCTGTTTATCTGTTAATTTTGGTTTAAAAATTTTAGAACATGCAAGGGCGACTGCCGAAGAAATTGCACTGGAGCTCTTTAAACCATATCCTGTTGGTATTTGTGATTCTAATGTAATTTCAATTTTATTTTCATCAATATCTTTTTTTGAAAGAATTTTTTCAATTGTTTTGTTGATTAGTCTTGAACTGAGACTCTTATTTTCTGATTGAATGATAATTCCTTT
>NZ_AHJG01000329.1:0-9931 GCF_000241145.1 Candidatus Nitrosarchaeum limnium BG20
TCAGTGGATTAAGAAAAATGCAGGTTGGTGGGCAGATGATCAAATTACAGATTCAGATTTTATCAAAGGAATTGAATATTTAGTAACACATAAAATAATTACATATTGACTACTTTGAAATTTTTACTAGTTTTCCATCGTCCTTCTTCAAGTTTAAATTTATTTTCACATTTTAAACAAAGATAATCACTGGAAATTTCTGAGAAAAAACCTTTACAATTATTACAGATGTAATGATTTTGCATTACTCTGTAATCCACACCTAATGCTCTAATTAATTTATTACAGCTAGGGCACTTGTCATCAACATATGTATTTTCTTCAGAAATATTTCCACAGTCATAATGCTCAATTAATTTACCTAATTTGAAATTGGAACTTTTACAAGAGGGGCAATAAAACGTTTGAGTAATTTTTACAGAGTCACATTGATTACATCCAAGTTCTTTTTTATCACCAATTTGAATTATCTTTCGGTTATCTTCTAATTCTTTCAAATACGAAGTTACAGAATCATCAGAGAAGCCAATCATTTGTTCTAGCAAATTTAAGCTAATTTGTTTTGACGATCTTAAAATAAGATCAATCAGTTCGTGAGTTTTCTTTTTATCTTCTCGTTTTTCTTGATTTAATGTTTTGATTTGTTCTGATTCATTTTCAAAAAAAGATTGTTCTTTTTCAATGGTTTCAAAAATAGATTGTAGATTTTCAAAACGAACAGGTTTTTCTAAATATTGATACACACCAAGTCGAATCAATTCTTTAATTCCTTCATCATCTTTTTCAGTAGCTGTTTCCATAACAACTCGTGCATTTGGTTGTATTGCTAATAATTGTGTTAAAATAGAACGGGCGTCCATATCAGGTAACATATAATCAAGTAATACTATAGGATGCCTATCTTGATTTGCAAGTTCTTTGAATGTTTCAATAGCAGTAGAACCATTTGTACAGGTATGAATTTTTGAATATCCTAATTTTTCTAAATAGTTTTTTAATAACATACCAATTGCAGGACTGTCCTCAACAATCAGCACATCATCTTTCGTAGTCATTATTTATCATCTTATTTAAGGTAGAATAAATAGTCCACCGCCATCAAATGGTTCACTTAGACTGAAGAGAATATATCAGAACAATTATTGATTCAATAATCAAATCTATTACCAATTATCTCAAATAAAATATTAGCAAAAAGGTCTTTTTAAAATCACAGAAATGTAGACGGTACAAAAGACTAAATGCCTCAAAAAAAATTAACAATCATTGATTCATCCATTGTCATTAGCAATAGGTGCAGGGGTTGCCTCAGTTGTAATTATTGGAGTGTTTTTTTCATTTGGAATATTAAATAATGAACCAGAACTTGCAGTAAAACCAACACCTTCAACTCAACCAGGTCCAGTTCAAGTTACTGCAGATACATTTATGGAAAATGGTTCACCTGTGTTGGGAGATCCTAATGCTCCAATTACTTTGATTGAATTTGGGGATTATCAATGTTATTTCTGTAATCAGTTTTTTCATAAAACAGAAGATGAACTTTTCAAAAATTATGTAGAAACGGGTAAAGTTAAAGTAATTTTTAAAGACTTTACAATAATTGGTGCTGATTCTATTTCTGCAGCACATGCTGCTCATTGTGCAGACGACCAAGGCTTTTTCTGGGAATACCATGATACTTTGTATAATAATTGGACTGGAGAGAATAACGGGTGGGCATCTTCAAAGAATTTACTACAGTTTGCAAGAGATGTTGGGCTCAATATTGATGAATTCTCTAAATGTATGACAGACTCAAAATACTCTACAAAAATTGCAAATAGTAACAAAGATGCAAAGGACTTGGGTTTAACTGGTACGCCTGCATTTTTTGTTATCAGTCCAGATAACAAAGTTACAAAGATCGGTGGAGCTCAACCATATGATGTTTTTGAAAGAATTTTCAATTCAGCATTAGAAAATTAGAAAAATCATCGATCAATTATCAAAAAGTATATAAAAAATTACAAAAATTCCCTAATCAGTAAGATAGAATTAGCTCAATATCCTTATATGAGTATAGACGGAGGCAAGCTTGATGGCAGCAGGAATTGACGATATTGCAATATACATACCAAGACTCTACATAGATGCATCTGATTTTGCAAAGGCCAGAGGGTTAGACCCTGAAAAACTCCAAAAAGGTTTAGGAGTATCTCAAATGGCAATTGTAGATACAAATCAAGACCCAGCTTGTCTTGCAGCAAATGCATGTCTTCAGATTATGAAGAAAAACAAGCTATCACCAGAAGACATTGGAAGACTGTATGTGTCAACAGAATCATCATTTGATGAATCTAAAGCCATGAATTCTTATGTGATTGGAATGCTTGAACAAGTTTACGGTCAAGGAGCTTTTGAGCATTGTGGTGGAGTAGAAACAAAATTTGCATGTGTAAGCGGGTCCTATGCACTTTATGACAATACAAACTGGATTAGAGCTGGAGAAGCAGAAGGAAAACAAGCACTAGTGGTAGTTTCAGACATTGCAAAATACGACATGGGTTCAAGTGGGGAGATGACACAGGGGGCAGGAGCAGTAGTAATGTTGCTCAATGATGAACCAAGATTGTTAGCTTTTGATCCTAAAGTTACAGCTACATCGATTAAAGATGAATATGACTTTTACCGACCTTTTGGAAAAGAAACACCAATTGTACATGGGCAATATTCTAATCTATTGTATATGATTCAAGTAAGAAAAGCATTAGAGACTTACAAAAAGAAAGCTCTCTCATCAGGATTAATAAAATTAGAACCAGGTGAAACGATTTTAGATCATATGGATTATCTTAACATGCATTTGCCATATAGCAATATGGGTAAGAAAGCTTTAGCATATTTAGTGAGACATGAATGGCGACAACTTCCAAGATGGAAAAAAATAATTCAAGAGATTGGAATTCCAGAGCCAATACCAAAAGATCCACGTGGAACAATAGAATCTGTTTTAGGCGATGGTGAGTTCATGGCAAAAGACCACGAATTCACAAAATTATTTACAAAGACAAAAGAATTCCAGGAAGTTTATGAATCAAAACTTGCAAGCTCACTTGTGGCATCAAAGATGATTGGTAATTTGTACACAGCGTCACTGTATCTTGGATTTAGAAGTTGTTTAGAATTTGAATATCAAAAGGGAATTGATTTGAATGGAAAGCGTGTCGGATTCGGATCATATGGAAGCGGAAGTAGTGCCATGGTGTTTAGCGGTTTAATTCAACCGCAATACGAAGAAATTGTAAAAGATATGAATCTTGAGGCAGAGCTTGCTCCAAGAAGAAAACTGACCTTGGAAGAATACGAAATATTACACGAGAACAAGCTTTCACCAGAAGAGTCAATGCTTAATACAAAAAGAGAATTTATTTTAGTAGATGTAAATACAACTACTGAATCAAGAGGCGAAAGACGCTACATATTCAATGAATAAACTAATGCAAGAAGAACCAAATCCAATCAAAGACTATCTGTTTGAATATCTAAAATCTAAAAAAATTCAAGAGTTAACTGCACAGTCAAAATTTATCGAGATAATCAAGGATGTTTTAGAAAATTGTTTTGACAAAATAGTTTCAATGGGGGGGAAAGAAGAAGGTTTAGCAATCTTAGCCACAGGATTACTCCATTATCTTTTGACAAATGCCTTGATTCCTAGTCAAAGAAAAATAGAATACAATAAAATAGAGATAGACATCATAATTCCAAATTTAAAAACACTTCAAACAGATCCCAAGAAAAGTTTGATAATATACATTCCAAAAAGTAGTGACAAAAAAGTCATGAAAGAAAAATTAAACCAGTTAGAAAAAATCCAACCAATCAAAGATAACATTTGGATTATAAGTACAGAAGAACTAGATTTTCAAAACAAAACATATGAAATTAAAAAGAATAACGCATCATTTTCAAAAATAATTAACGATATTGGACAATTTGTAAATGTTCAAGGAGAAAACAAATTCAAAATTTTACGAATTTAAAATTTAATTTAACAAAGATTTCAGGTTAAGATTTTTTTTAAAAATATGATAAAGCGATGCATCACTCATATCATCAATAAACGGAATAGAGCCAAGTACAGGGTAATTTGTTAAATCTTCTAAATCTCTTTTTAATTCTTTGACTTTATATCCATTTATATCAAAATTATTAATTATTATTCCCTTAACTGAAATTTTGTAATTCTCACACATTTTGCAAGTCATGATAGTATGATTAACAGTGCCAACTTTTGTTCTGGTTACAATAATTGTTTCTAGGCTCATTGATTTAATCAAGTCAGTTACAAAATAATTTTTTAGTATAGGAGTCATGATGCCACCCATTCCCTCACTAGAAGCATAGAATGTAATTTTGATAATTTTTTGTATCGTTCTAAGATGAGTTTGACATTAGGTTTTATTTTTAAATTTTTTAAGCTGTATAAGGTGATGCAGGGATTGGAAAAAATTGGGGATTCAGTAAATCTTCAGGATCATTTACGTGTGCAGCATTTGCTAAAATTTCGACATCCTCAGATTTGAATCCAGTTTTTTGTGGAATCCCTGCAGCAAAAGGCTTCATTACACCAACATCAACATTCATTTTTCTAAAAGACACCGCAAGACCAGCAGTGATGTATGTTTTTCCAACATCAGTATCAGTCCCAGCAATAAAAAATGATTTCAATAGTAAATAGACATACTTTGAGATAGATAATTGTATCAGATCTAAAAAAGGCGATTCTTTTCTTTAATTTTTAGACAAAACTTGAATAATTTTACATTAAAGATAAAAAATCAATTTGAAAAATTAATAAAAAACAGTTAAGGAACAGTCAAATCAACTTTAGGAACAGTTGTTTGTGCCATTGATGTTGCTTCATAAGCAGGATATGGTTGTAAACCCCATGGACTCATTCCTAAAAATCCACTTTGGTTAAACACATTATTTGGAAATGTTCTTATGTTAACGTTAAAGTCACGTACTCCATCATTATAGTAAGTTCTTGCCACAGAAATTCTATTTTCAGTTCCTGCCAGTTCATCCATTAATCGCGTAACAGTCGAGTCTGCTTTTAATTCAGGATAATTTTCATATGTCAGAATAATTTTACTGAGAGCCTGTTCTATTTGATTACTGAGTTCTACTCTTTCCCCTGTGTTTGAAGTTGCTTGCCATTGTGAACGAAGTTTTGTGACTTGTTCAAGCACATCCTTTTCAAATTGCATGTATCCCTTTACAGATTGAATTAGATTTGGAATTAGATCATATCTTCGTTGTAATTGAACATCAACGTCTGCTGCATATTTTTTTATTTGTTCATCTTTAATCTGAGCAGCGTTATATCCAGAAAAATACATACCATAAAGAATACTGAAGATTAAAGCAACTATCACAACGCCTATGATTATGCCGATTATTTTCTTTGATACCAAACGAGCTGTCTAGATGAGGGACACATATTATTTTATGGTATTACCTTCCAGCACCTCCACCGCCAGAACCTCCACCACCTCCTCCAAAGCCACCGCCTCCACCACCTCCTCCAAAGCCACCGCCGATGAACCCTCCATAAAATCCTCGTCGTTTTCGTTTTCGAGAAATTATGAATACAAAAATTATCATAATAAGAAATGGCAAGATGGAGATCAGATTATTTAATTCAGATTCATTTTGATTTGATAGCGGTTCAGATGCAATGTAATTAGGATCATTATTTGAATAACCTGCTTTTTCAGATAGTACAATTACAGTATTTAGAAATGCCTGATCAAAAACGTCACATCTTTTGTTGCTTGATATGATTGCATTGCAGGAACTAAATAAGCATCTAATATCGCTCCAGCAGTTCCATCTGTAATATCGCCTTCTAGTCCTCTGCCTATCTCTAGTCTCATTGAGCCTCCAGAGGAGTCACGCTCTTTTGATAACAGAATCAAGATACCGTTATCTTTATCTGCTTTACCAATTCCTTTTATGCTGTTTAGAGAAACATCGTTGAAAATATAATGTGCCAAAAGATCCCTATCATGAATCTCTTGATTGTCTTTTTTGATTCCATGACCGTAAAAACTACTAGTAGTCCAAATGACAATTTCAACTGATGTTGCATCATCTACTTTTCGTAGATAATTATCTAATAATGACTCATATTCACTACTTATTACATCTGCATTATCATATACATATGCAGGACGTGATCCTTTGGCATTTTGTGAGTATCCTTGAGAGACAAGAGACACAGCAACAAGAAAAACAAGAAAAACCATCAGAACTTTTTTCAACGATAACGAATAATCACATCATGATAAAATTCTTCTTTTATTGCAGAGTAATTCATCATAAATCGTTTAATTATTAAGTTCAATTAATACGAAATAGAGCGTTTGAAATGAAGAGTTTTGTTTGGCACCCAAACACCCAAATGAAAGAATGGGATTCATTTACTAAAATTGTAAAAGCCAAAGGAATGTGGCTCACAGACTCAGATGGAAATAATCTTTTAGATGGAGTAGCATCAATGTGGTGTAATGTCTGGGGACATTCCAAGCCAGAATTAATTAATGCGATTACAAAACAAAGTAAAAAAACACAACATACGTCTATGTTTAATTTAACAAATGAGCCAGCAGAAGATCTTGCAACAAATTTGATAAAAATATCGCCTGGAATGCACAAGGTGTTCTATTCAGACAATGGTTCGTCAGCAATGGAAATTGCATTTAAGATGGGATTACAGTACTGGAATAACATAGGTGAGAAAAAGAAAACGAAGATCATGACATTAGAAAACGGATATCATGGAGACACATTTGGATCTATGGCTGTTGGATACATTCCAGAATTTTTCAACAAATTCAAGAGACAATTATTTGCAACAATACAGATTCCAGTTCCAAACAAATACAGAATTCCAAAAGGGTTTAGCTATCAAGACTATCAGAATTTTTGTATAGATAAAATTGAAGATATATTTTCAAAAGATGAAAAAATTGCAATGTTTGTCATGGAAAGTGGTGCACAGGTAGCTGGCGGAGTAAACATCTTTCCAGAAGGATTTCAAAAAAAAATTAGTAAACTATGTAAAAAATACAATATACTTTTAGTATTAGATGAGATAGCAACAGGTTTCGGACGTTTGGGTTCAATGCTGCAGTATACTGAACAGAAAAGCATTCCAGACATTGCAGTATATGGAAAGATGCTAACTGGGGGATACATAACGATGGCTGCAACATTAGCAAATAAAAAAATATACGATTCATTTTTAGGAGAATTTGATGATTGGAAACATCTCTTCCATGGACATACATTTACTGGAAATCCATTAGCAGCATCAGTTGCAAATGAAAATTTAAAATTATATGAAAAATATTCCTTGATTAAAAAAATTAAAAAACATCAAAAGTATTTGAGGAATATTATGAAAGAATATCAGAATTGGAAACGGTTGGAGATGTAAGACACAAAGGAATGCTTATGGGAATAGAACTAGTCAAAAACAAACAAAGCAAAGTATCAATACATCCAAAAAAATCAATTAACAAAATTTTCTTTGAAGAGGGAAAAAAACATGGGATTTATCTCAGGACATTGGGAAATATTGTAATGATCGTACCACCTTTAGCAATATCTGAAAACGAATTAGATACTTTGCTTAATAGAACAATTAAGACCATTAAATCAGCTCAGAATCAGGTTTTATAGAAAATTAAAAACTAAAACACGCCTGAAATGGAATAGGTTTCAAATCAAATCCACTTTAAACATTAGAGATAAAAATGGACTTTTCACGCACAAAAATATTCAACAGCCTACTAATCTTTTTTAATGGAATTTGATTCAAAGATATGATGAGCATGCACGATTTTATTAAAGAATGTCAAGAAAAAGTATTTTCTGGAACTGGAATATCAAGTGATGACGCTGAAAAACTCTTTAATTTACCAGATAAAGACATTGGAGAGTTAGCAAGAGCAGCAAATCAAATTACACGTGATTTTAATGGGAATCGTGTTGACGTAGAACAGTTAAACAATATTAAAAAAAATGCATGTAGTGAAGATTGTTCTTTTTGTGGTCAGTCAGCATTCTTCAATACCGGAATTGACACGTATCAATTGCCTCCAGCAGAAGAAGTTGTAATCAAAGCTGAGAAGGCAAAAAAAGAAGGAGCGGAATCATATTGTCTTGTTGCAGCATGGAGAGAGCCATCACCAAGAGATTTTGAGAAAGTTTGCAACATCATTCAAGAAATTAATGATAAAGTAGGGATAAGTGTAGAATGTAGTCTGGGATTTCTCACACCAGTTCAAGCAAAAAAGCTAAAAGAGCTTAAAGTAAAAAGATACAATCACAATCTAGAAACATCAAAATCAAAATTTTCAGAAATATGCACTACTCACACTTACGAAGATCGATTGAAGACTCTATACATTGCTCGTGATGCAGGATTAGAATTATGCACTGGTGGCATTATAGGGTTAGGTGAAACTAGAAAACAGCGGTTAGAATTAGCGCTTGAATTAGCAACTCTTTATCCAGAAGAAGTCACAATAAACATTTTAGTTCCAGTTCCAGGAACTCCATTGGAATTGCAAACAAAATTGGAAAACACGGAGATTGTAAGAATGTTTTCAGTGGTCAGATTTCTTTTGCCAGAATCTGTTATAAAAATTTCAGGTGGGAGAGAGACAAATCTGAATGACTCAGGCGAGGAATTACTACAAAGTGGTGCAAATGGAATAATCACTTCAGGCTATCTAACCATGGGAGGAAACGATTCTCAAAAAGACATGAACATGATCAAAAAGATAGGGCTAGAAGCCTAAATCATAGAAAAATAATGTTTTTGTGTTAAATACAATAACGGCCAATAAGAAAAGAATTTACCAAAGAAAAATTTGAATGTAAGATGGCCTGTTTTGAATAACAAATTACACTATGTAGATTTAGAGTTAAAACAAATAAGACAAAACAACCTTTACAGAAAATTACGATATGGTAAAGTGTACAAAGCACACATTACAATAAATGGAAAAAAATTATTAAATTTATGTTCAAATGATTATTTAGGAATACAAGTTACAAAAACTAAAATCAATCAGATGCAATCAAGCTCCAGATTAGTTTCTGGAAATGATGAAGCATATAAAAAATTAGAAGAAAAACTTGCAAAGCACAAATCACATCAAAATTCCTTGATATACCCAACTGGATACATGGCAAATTTAGGTTCAATAACTGCTATTTCAAAAAAAGGAGATTTGATTTTAAGTGATGAATTAAATCATGCAAGCATAATTGAATCATGTAAGCTTTCAGGAGCTAAAATAATAATTTACAAACATAATGACATAGATGATTTAAATAAGAAACTAAAACAAAAAGGGAAAAACAAGTTCGTAGTGACAGAAGGATATTTAGCATGGATGGTGATATATCTAAATTAAAAGAGATTACAGAAATCACTGAAAAAAGTAATGCAATTACAATTCTAGATGATGCACATGGTGATTTTGTTATTGGGGAAGATGGAAAAGGAACTCCAAATTATCAAAATGTAGAAAAAAAAATTGATTTGTATGTTAGCAGTTTAAGTAAAGGTTTGGGCTCATTTGGAGGATATGTTTCATCTTCAAACAACATCATAGATTTATGCATAAACAAATCAAAATCATTTATCTATACTTCTGCACTACCATCTTTTTTGGTGGAATATTCATTAAAAAGATTTGAGTCAAATAGAGAAAAGCAAAGAAGAAAACTAGAGAGTAACAAGATACAACTTATCAGAGGACTAAAACAAATAGGTTATCAAATTAATTCTAAAACACATATTATTCCACTAATCATAGGTAATGAAAAAACAGCAATGGAGTTTGGGGATTATTTATTTAAAAAT
>NZ_AHJG01000328.1:0-805 GCF_000241145.1 Candidatus Nitrosarchaeum limnium BG20
TTTCTATAATTTGATTATGACTGATTCACAAATATTGAATATTGGTTTTGACGATACTGATTCACCAAAAGGAATGTGCACAACTTTTCTTGCTTACAAAATTGTTGATATATTAAAAAAACATGAAACTGAATTTCTTGATTTTCCAAAACTTGTCAGATTCAATCCCAACATTCCTTGGAAAACAAGAGGAAATGGAGCTGTTTCTATGAAAATAAGAACAAAAAATCCATCGAAAATCAAAGAAAAAATTAAACATCTTGTAAAAAAAATATTCTGATATCAATAATGGTGCAAATCCTGGGCTTGTATTTTATGAGAATGACATCCCAAAACACTTTACAAAATTTAGCAAATTAGCATTATGGCAATTAATTAATAGAAATCAAGCAAAAAAATTTGCTAGAAAAAACAACATTGAATTTTTTTACAAAGGAAACGGTCAAGGTCTTGTAGGTGCAATCGGTGCAATAGGCTATGATTTTAAAGATCACACATTGGAATTATTAAGTTATAGAAAAAACTCACAATTTGGAAAAGATAGAAAACTTTCTGCCACAAGTGTAAAAACAATGCAAGAAAAAACACAGCCTAATACCTTTAACAGTTTTGATAACAAAAAAATCGAGTATTGATTACTCCGCATGGGCCTGATCCTGTTTTTTATGGAATACGTGGTGAAAATATGGATGCACTGCTTCATGCAACCAAGATTTTGAAAACAGATGAAAAGTTAGCAGGCCACTTGATATTCAAATCTAATCAAGGCACTGGTGATCACTTGGAAAATGAGTTTGATGTAACC
>NZ_AHJG01000327.1:0-4425 GCF_000241145.1 Candidatus Nitrosarchaeum limnium BG20
TCATGTGATTGATAATTTCTTCATCTGTAAACCAAAATAAAATTACAGTCGCATCTAAAATGTTTGAATTTTGTATATCTTCACAAATTAACTCTCCTAAGATATTCTCTTTATTCAGAATTTCTTTTGCTTGTCTTATTTTTTCTGGATTATTATCAATTCCAACAGCTTTTTTTACATTATATTCTTTTAATGCCATTGACACTCCTTTTCCATTCCCACATCCAAGATGATAAAAAATATCATTTTCCCCCAAATTCAAAAAATTGAAAATTTCTCTTAATGACTTATCTGGCAATTGAACATCCTCGCCACTTACAATGTTTTCTGGCAATGACTTTAGATATTCTTCTATTTTCAATATTGAAATTATGGTAATGTGGGATTTATTCTCTTATACTTTCTAGTTTTGATACTGCCTGCCATAGTTGTGTTCTTACATATGATGGCATATTGGGATCTTGTGTTACATCATCTAACAAACTAATTGTGTTGTTTGCTCTTACTGATAATGAGTATTCTTCATTATTCAAATCTGTAATTAAATCTGTAATCGCTTTTTTAATGGTCTTTGGTGTTGAATGATTTGTAGCGATCTGATTTAGTGTTTCTATTGCTTCTTTCATCGTTTCTTTATTTTGTTTATCGTCAGCCATTTTTTACACCATTTATTGAGAATTTGAAGTATATAGTCACATCTCTAAAAATACATTGTCTGCTTCAACAGAAACATTGTATGATGCTAAATCTCTAATTTTTGCTGGAAATTTAAATAATTTACCTGTTTTACAATCAAATTGAGCTCCATGCCATCCACAAATTACATTACATCCATCTAATTTTCCTTCTGAAAGACTAGAACCTGAATGAGTGCAAGCGTCATCCACTGCACAATAAGTACCATCAATATTTGCAACCATGATTTCTTTACCGTCTACAGACACCTTAATCATTTTACCAGGGGTGATATCTGAAGTTTTTCCTGCTATTATTTTACCCATTATGGTTTTTAGTGCATTATTCTTAATATTTTTTCGTATATGGTAACAATAATGATTAGAGAAGCCAATAATTCTGATAAATCACCCATCCTGAATTTCTGTAAAAATACATTTTCTTGGGGTGATTATATCCAATATGTCTGGAATTACTGGTTAGCTGAAGGTAATCTATTTGTTATTGAAAAAAAACAACCTGTAGGGATATGCCATGCAATTTTTTCAAAAAATCAGGTATGGGTTGAAGGAATTAGAATAAACCCTGATAATCATAGACAAGGCTTAGCCTCAAAATTAGTTCATCACGTAGAATCAATTGCTAAAGAAAAACAAATTTCTTTTTCATACATGCTAATTGATATTGAAAATTCTTCTTCTCTGGAAATGGCAAAAAATCTTAATTATAAAATATATGAAACTTGGAATTTTTATTCTATTTTGCCACAGATTACACATGGACATAATATTGAGTTCGGTCAAATTCCGCATACTAAAAAAATTACTCATTATGTTAAGTCATGGCGGTGGTTAGTGTTAGATGAAAAATCTTTGATCCAGTTATACAAACAAAATAAAATTATTGTGGCAAATAATTCTGGGGATACTTCAATTGCCATTTTAACTGATTCAGAACATTTTGCTAATACTCTAATTGTTACTTTGTTCTCTGGTTCAGAAAAAAATACTTTGGAACTAATTTCTTATATTCAAAACTATTGTGCAGAAAAAAAATATCATAAAATACAAATTTTGACTAGAGAAAAAATATCTTTTACAAATTCAATTGAGCACAAAATCACATTTAATTTAATGAGAAAATCTTTAAATTAATTTCCATTTACAAATCGAATGGTATTTTTCAAAATTCCTAATTTTTCAATCTCCATTTCTATTTTATCCCCATTCTTAAGAAATACTGCATTTGGTTTGTTTAGCATCACTCCTGCAGGAGTTCCAGTTGAAATAATGTCTCCTTTTTCTAGAGTCATAACTTTACTTAATTTGGATACTATCTCTGGTATTTTTATGAACATGTTATTTGTTGATGAATTCTGTCTCAAGTCTCCATTGACTTTTGTTGTTAATTTTAAATTCTGTGGATCTTCAATCTCGTCTACTGTTGTTATCCATGGTCCTGACGGAGCAAATGTATCAAAACTTTTACCTCTTGTAAATTGCTTGTCTTTGAATTGAATGTCTCTTGCTGAAACATCGTTTAGAATCATATATCCAAATATTGCTTCTTTTGCTTGTTTCTCATCTATGTTTTTACAATTTTTGCCTATTATCAAGGCTAATTCCACCTCATAATCTAACTGGGTTACAAAATCTGGACAAATGATATCTGTATCTGTGCCATTTAGGGCAGTTCTAGGTTTTAATACAATTGCTGGATCTTCTGGAGGTAAAAGATTTTGTTCTTTTGCATGATCTATGTAATTAAAAGCTAAACAGATTATTTTGTTTGGATTTGGAATGGGACTTAATAATTTAAATTTTGAAATATTTTCTTCATAAGGTAAAGTATCTAACTTACCTTTGATTTCGTCATACCATCCATCAAAAAGAAACTCTTTGATACTTTGAGGAATTGGAACTCCTGTTTGATATGTTATTTCATCTTTTGTAGAAATTTTATCTCCTTTTACAAAACCATATGTTTCGGTGTTCTCATGAACTATTCGTGCTATTTTCATTTTCTTACTCACTTGTGTGTGAAAATTGCCTGATTTTGGGAATCTTTTCTACAATATCCAAATCTGACAAATTGAATTTCTTCACCATCTTTTAATTGTAAATAATGTGGTTCTGTATAAACCTCCAACTCTTCTAAACTATTTTCATTAAATTCATCATCAATGAATAATTGTTTTGGAATTAAGATTTTAATCATATGTGCATCTTTTTGTGAAACCCATTGAATTTTTTGTTGGCTTGGACTCTTGACATTTTCTAAAAACTCCCCTTCAAACTCATCATTTCTTTTTGATATCATCACATCACCCAACCCTAATAATCTGATCTGAGTTCCTTCTTTGATAACATCTGCATCTTCTCCTGAAATGAAAATATTTTCATTTAGGTTTATTTTTCGTTTCCCCATATTTTTAATTGGATGATTTGAAATTTCTACAGATGTAAATGGTAATTTTTTTATTTTTAGTTTTTTTGGTTTACTAACCATAAACAATCTAATGCTATCTGCGTCTACAAATTTTCTATTAAATGATTCAAGTGCATCAAAGGGTGCTAGAGTGTTTGCTTTTGTTAAACCCAATGATAAAATGAATTTTTTTATTGCTTCTGGCTTAATCCCTCGCCTTTTTAGTGATTCTAGTGTGGGTAATCTTGGATCATCATACCATGAAACCTTTCCTTCTTCTATCAATGGTTTGAGTATTCTTTTAGAAATGGGCATTCCTTTGAATTCGAGCCTAGAAAAAAAGTCTTGATACGGTTTTCTCATATTTAGCGCATCTAGTATTGCATCGATTAGCTCTTTTCTTAACTCAAATTCTTTTGAACGAAATGCATGAGTAACCCCATCAATACTATCTTCAATTGCTACTGCTAAATCGTAACTTGGCCAAACTCGATATTTGTTTCCTAATGTATAGTGTTTTTCATCAATTATTCTAAATAATACTGGATCACGCATGACTGCATTATCTGCCTTCATATCTCCACGAAATCTTACAATTGCATCTCCAGGTTTGAATTTATCAAACATTTTTTCCCAACCCTGAACATTTTGTTTAATGTCTCCTCTGCTACATTTGCATGCTTTTAGCTCTTTTCTATTTTTACTGATATCCTCTCTTTTACAAGTACACACGTAAGCTTTTCCAGAATTAATTAATTCAATTCCTTTTTCATAAAATATTTCCATATCGTCTGAAGTATTTTTTATTATGTCAAATTTTATCCCTAACCAATCTAGTCCAACTTTAATTGCTGCATGATATTCCATTCTTTCAGCTTCTGGATTTGTATCATCCATTCTTAGAATAAATTTACCTCCATACATTTTTGCATATTCTGAATTTATGATTGCTGCTTTGGCATGACCTATGTGTGGATATCCGTTAGGTTCAGGTGGAAATCTTGTAATGACATTTCCTTGTTCTGCACCTTTTAATGGGGGCAATCCTTCTCTTTCTTCAATTTTTTCTTTTGGAATTAATATATCCGGAAAGTTTTCTTCTATCTCTTTTTTTTGTTCATCAAATGAAATTTGATTCACTAATGAAACGATTTCTGAAATATCTGAAGCAATTTCCTTTGCTTTGGATCTAAACTCAGGTTTTGTTCCAAGAATTTTTGCTAGTACAATTTTATCTTGAGTTTTTCCTTCATGCTCATATGCATTTTGTAGTGCTATCTTTCTAATTTCTCTTCTAGTCTCTTCATCCAAATTATAGACTCC
>NZ_AHJG01000326.1:0-877 GCF_000241145.1 Candidatus Nitrosarchaeum limnium BG20
TATGGTGGTACACAATTCATCTATGATCCTGCTAAAGATTATGTCTTTAGGATTGCAGAACCTTGGGGTAGTGCAAACATCCCGTTAGATCTACCATAACCTCTTTTTTATTTTTCAAATAATTTTATAATGTTTTATCCATAGTCGATATATCTTTCATATCTTTTTTCTACTTCTTTATTGAGGCCTGATGAAATTTTTTCATATTCTTCTTGTTTTCTTATATTGATGTATTTTACAATCTCTGAAAAATTCTCATCTGTTTTGTATGATTCGAATACGGGCTCCATCATTTTTAGATACTCTAGAACTTTTTTTCTATATTCCTCACGTGTAGGTTTCTGTATTTTGTTTAGTCTAAACCAAATTACTGCCCAGCTTGAACCCACAATATGTGGTAGTAAATCAAAAGCTCTTTCTATCTCAAAGCGTTGATCATTTCTCATTTCTGAAGAAATTTTGCAGCTGACTTTGCAAAGTATGTTACAATCATATCAGCACCTGCACGTTTTATACTGTATAGTATCTCTTCTGTGATGTCTTTTTCATTTACCCATCCTTGTTTTGCTGCTCCTTTTACCAGGGCATATTCTCCTGAAACACTATACGCTGCAACTGGAACATTGAATCTTCTTCTAGTTTCGGCAATTAGATCTAGATACGACAAAGCTGGCTTTATCATAACAATGTCTACTCCTTCATTGATATCTGTCTCAACTTCCATCATTGCTTCTCGAGCATTTGTGAATGGAACTTGGTATGTCTTTCTATCGCCAAATTTAGGTGCACATTCTGCTGCATCTCTAAATGGTGAATAAAATGATGATCTGTGTTTTGCAGAGTGAGACATTATGGACACATCTGTAAATCCTTCATC
>NZ_AHJG01000325.1:0-7711 GCF_000241145.1 Candidatus Nitrosarchaeum limnium BG20
CTATGCATATCACCTGATTCTATTCCAAGATTATCAGAAAGGGTCAATTCAGTTGACTCTGTAATCCATGATTGTAAGGCAATTAAACTCCTTGAGCAATCATATTCAGATATGGGTGATAAAAGCTCTGAGGAATTATTTTCTATCATTAAACTTGCAGTTTCATAATCCTTACTTCTAAGTGAGAATTTTGGAAAAAATTCCTCACAATTTGTGATCAAGTGTAAAAATCCAAAAGAATGTTTTCTCTCTTGAGATGCATTTTCAATTGCATCCCTAAAATAAGTAGCTGTTAGTGGATCAATGTATAACATGGAAGTCTTTTTTCCAAATTCAGTCGCAGCGTATCTTTCACCTTTTTTAATTATTAGAAATCCATTAGTAAGAAATCTTAATGAAATATCAATTGCAAATTTTATTGTTGCTTTTCTTGATTGTGAACCTCCTAATGTTTGTAAAAAGAAATCAAGAAGATCTTCTTTTTTAATTCCAGGATTGGTTACAATCACACTCAATACATGAGTTCTAAGTGATTTATCATCTGAAATTTTTGATACTATTGGTTCTGGTTCACCATGAACATAATAGTCCATAAGATCATCACTGTTTCCATTTCCAACAATAATTGATTCTCCATAATCATCATATTGTGGTCTTCCTGCTCTACCACACAATTGCTTGTACTCCAAAATACTAATTGGTCTATTGGCACCAACTTTTGCATTGTATCTGTTGATGTTTGATATAACAACTCTTCTTGCTGGAAGATTTACACCTGCAGCTAATGTTGGTGTAGATGATAATAATTTGATTGTTCCTTTACGAAATTCTGTTTCTATTGTTTGTCTGCAATTCTGATTTAATCCGGCATGATGAAATGCAACTCCTTTTTTTATCAACATTGCAAGAGTTTTTACCAATTCTGTATGTTCATTATCAGATAGAATTTTTTTTGAAATCTTTTCTAGTTCTTCGGATTCTTTTTTTTCTAGAAATTGTGAAATTATATCTGCAGCTTTTGTTGCAAGTGCTTTTGAACGGGTTCTAGTCTCTGCAAATACTAGTGATTGTCCTCCTTCTTTTACAGATTGAACCCCTAAATCAATTGGAATTCCACGAAGGCTAGGCTCAATTTCAAATTTTTTTCCATCACTCATAATTACTTCTCCGCCATCGTATACCCCCTCAGAAAGAGGAACGGGTCTCCAATCATTTTGTATCAAGATGCAATTGAGCCATTTTGCTATTTCATCAGAATTTGTTATGGTAGCGCTAAGGCCAACTATTTGTGGTTTTGATTCTAACAGTTTCAGTTTTGTCAATACCATCTCCAATGTAGGTCCTCTACTTTCATCTCCAATAAGGTGAATCTCATCTGCAATAACTAATCCAATCTCATCAATCCATTCAGCACTATGTCGAATTATAGAATCCATCTTTTCATTAGTCAAAACAAGAACATTATTTTTTTCAAGATTTTTTTCTATATTTTCAAAATCTCCAGTAGATATTCCTACTTTGATTTTTTTTTCCCAGATCAATTTTTTCTAATTTCTTAAATTCAGTAAATTTTTCGGCAGCTAATGCACGCAATGGACTAAGGTAGATTATCTTACCGTTATTTTTTGAGAGATAATTAATCATTGCAAGTATGGCAGTAAGAGTTTTTCCACTTGCAGTAGGAGCAGAAACTAGAATACTTTTGCCATCAAGCAATCCATTATCAATACAGTCAGCTTGAGGAGGATACAATTTGGAAAAACCTTCAGATAACAAAAAATCAATTGCTGTTTTAGGTAAATTCAGTTTTTCTATTTTCATACCCGGTTATAATGACCGGGTTTTGATTCATAAATAGATGCTTCGCGAAGCATTCTTCGGATATAATTTCGTGCTTCTTCTTCAGTGAATTTTTCTGTTTTTTCTAACTCTTTAACAAATGCTCTTTCCTCAACTGCAATTTTGTTATCACCTTCCATTGACTTCAAGACATCCATGAATAATTGCATCTTAGATACTTCACTTCTAGGTCTTCCTTGTAAAACTCCAAGATCTACTTTACCTGTATTTACATCGACACCTGCATCTTGAAGCATGCTTTGGATTAGAAATATAGCTCGTTCTGCGTCCTCTTCTTCTACTTTATCCTTCATCAGCAATCTAGCTCTTGCTGTTGAAAGTCTAATGATACCCTCTAGTTGTCTAGGGGTTACTGTAATCATTTCTTCAGATTCTACGTTTCTCATTTGGAGATAATATTCAAGAATTTTTTCTTCTGCTTCTTTTGTCAAATCAGGACTAGATCTTTTGGCATATGAGAGATATTTTGTAAGAATGTCTACGTCAATTACAGAACGTTTGTCAGTTCCTTGAGGGGTATGCAATTCAATTATGTGTCTTGCGATTTTTTCATCCTTTTCTCTACCTGGAATATCACGTACAACAAAAATCAGGTCAAATCTGGTCAATAGTGGAATTGGCAGATTTACATTTTCTGTGATATTTTTGAATGGATCATATTTTCCATACATTGGGTTTGCTGCAGCCAAAATTGACGTTCTTGCATTTAGGGTAGCTACAATACCACCCTTGGCAATACTTGCAGATTGTTGCTCCATAACTTCGTGTAAAGCACTTCTATCTTCAGGTTTCATCTTATCAAACTCATCAATACACACTAATCCTTGATCCCCAAGTACTACTGCACCTGCCTCTAACATCATAATTCCTGTTTTATCACGAACTACAGCTGCTGTAAGACCTGCTGCAGTTGAACCCCTACCAGATGTGTATAATCCTCTTGGTGCTATTCTTGCACAAAATTTCAGCATCTCACTTTTTGCTGTACCAGGATCACCTACAAGAAATACGTTAATGTCACCTCTAATCTTGCTTCCATCACCAAGTAATCTTTGAGTTGAACCTACAATAAGTAACAAAATTGCTTCTTTGATTAGAGACTGTCCTTGAATGTGAGGAGCAAACGAATCAATCAATCTCTGATAAACATTGGGACTTTGCGAAAGTGTTTTTATCATTTTTTCATCTTCAGGTGAGACCTCTTCTCTTTCTATTTTACGTGAGGTCTTTGATCCCCTACCTCCCAAAAATTCAATATTGTTTCCTTCTATTCTTAATCGGTATAATCCACTGTGACCTCTGGTTATGCCTGCAATAGATTCTTGCTCTACTCTTACTATACCTGTAAGGATAATTCTATCACCTGGTCTTGCGTTATCTACAAGATCTTGTCTAATTGTCACATCAATGTAATGGGGTAACTGTCCAGGCGGAAGATCTTCAGGAAGTTCTTGTAATCTAAGAATTTGAAAATCTATGAATTTACTTGCTTCTGGTTTTAATTCAAAGTCTCGGTGTTTACAACTTGGATTATCACAAACTATAGGAATTTTTACATCCATTCCCTTTAATTGAATTACTTTTGTTTGATGTTCATCAGGACAAATAAACACAAGTTCTTTTGCAAGTGGTTTTACTTCTGATGCTCTTACTACCATACCAGATACACTTGTGATGTTTCCTATAGTTTCTGCATTAATCTGTCTTAGACTTCTTTGTAGTGGGTAATTTACTAGTCTTACACGAACCTCATCTTTAATTTTTTCTGCATAATCTGGGAATCTTGTTTGAAGTGCTTCTTTAATTGCTCTTGAAAACGCATTAAGAATTCTGTCAGGATCGGTTGAAAAGATAATTTCTATTTCAGGTTCTACTACAAGATCATTGTAATCAACTAGAATAAATTTTGCGCCCTTTGGCATCATCTCATCTATTTGTTCAACGTACTTGTAACTACCAAATTTATCTTTGAATCTGGTTAGAAAATCCTTTACTTTATCAGATAATGCAGATTCAGTAAACGTACTAGTTTGAACTTTGCTCATTTAAATCTCCTCTAATTTGTTTTTCAAATTCTTTACTATTATCATGAATAGTTTTAAAGAAAATATTCTCTTCGACAGTTAGTTTGTTGTATAATTCAGAATTTAGTTTTGTAGAATCTGCTAGCTTTACAAGTTTTCCTCTCCTCATTCTAAATAATTCTAGCATAATACTTTCTACATGATTAAAGTCATCACGGTTTAGATTTTTCATAGATTCTTTTAGCTTGATGTAAAAATGAGGATCAAGTGTAGACATTTGATATTCACCAACCATTTTTTCTTTTGATAATGCCTGTTTTAGCTCAGTAATCATATCGGGAGTGTCCATTGTTGCAAGCTTGTTCTGAGATAGAATTTTACCTATCCATTGAGGTAAATTTAGAACCTCTCCTTGGGTGCCATTTACTTTTAGACCTGCAACATTAAATTTGATATCATGATTTATGGTAACTTTAGCATCCTTTAGACCATATCCTATAGAATGTAGTTTTTCTATCCTATCAATTTCCATCTTAAGATCACTATTTCTCAATAAGTTCCTGATGTAATGGATCGATCAATTCTATTCACTATTTTGTTAGATCAATTGATCCTATTAATTTCGATTTATTAGTGGGAAATAGACTAGGAGATCACATGTTATCAACAGGCATGTGGGTTGAAAAATATCGCCCAACAAAGCTTTCAGAGATAGTAAATCAGACAGAGATCATAGGTAGTCTGGAAGCTTTAATCAAAGACCCTACAGATATGCCACACCTAATGTTTTCGGGTTCTGCAGGAGTTGGTAAAACAACAACTGCGTTATGCATAGCCAGACAGATTCTTGGGGAATATGCCAAAGACTACACTCTTGAGCTAAATGCCTCAGACGAAAGAGGGATAGGAATGGTCAGAGAAAAAGTAAAGAAATTTTCAAGATTTGCAGGAATGGCAGAGGTTCCATTTAAAATAATTATTTTAGATGAAGCAGATGAAATGACAGCAGATGCACAAACCGCATTAAGAAGAATTATTGAAGATACTGCAAAATATTGTAGGTTTATTCTAATTGCAAACAACATATCAAAAATCATAGACCCAATTCAAAGTAGATGTGCTACTTTCAAGTTTACCTCAATTCCTCAAGAAGATGTAATTAATCATCTTGAATCAATTTCTAAAAAAGAGAAGATAAAATCAGATAAAAAAGGACTCAAAGCAATTTATGATTATTCAGAGGGGGATCTCAGACATGCAATTAATCTATTACAAGCAACTGCAAGTCTTGGTGAAATAACTGAAGAGCATGTAAAGGCATCAGCTGGTCTTACTAAAACTTCAGATGTTGATGAAGTTCTAAAAATGGCACTTGCGGGTAAAGTTCTTGAAGCAAGAGAAAAGATGATTGAATTAATCAAAGTTTACGGAATGTCAGAATCAGATTTTCTAAAATACATCAATTCAGCAGTTTTCAAAACAAAACATGAAAAATTATCTGATATTTTAAAAGTAATTGCAAAATATGATTTTAGAATTTTATCTGGGGCAAATTCAGAGATTCAGCTTTCAGCACTTTTAGCTGAAATTAGTACTTTAAAATGAAATATATTTGAAATTATAAAGAAACAGTATAAGATAAAAAAAGAGAATTAATCAATGCTCAACCTAAACAAGATGTTTTTGCAATGGCTAACTGTATTTTTGGTAGCTATTATAGTAATTTCAATATGGATGGTATTAGTCATTCCTAACACTGAAAAATTATCTAGTAAAGATTTGCTAAATATGGCATATGAGGGAGAAGATAAAATAGTAAAAGATGTTTATGGAAATACAACCGAGATATTTTTTACCAAAGATAGTTTAATCCAGAAAGTAATTTCTCAAAACAATAACGAAATTACAATAAAGTCAGTCATAACAAGTAAAAGAACAGATACACATGAAGAGATATTTCATGTTGAGAACATTTACCATGTAGATCCTATAACTTTAATGCACATAGATAAAAAAGATATGAGGTTTGGATTTTTACCAGGAGTAGAAAAAACAGATTATTTCTTTTTTCATCCAGCTGTATTTTATGGTGCACCTATGAAATTTCTAAAAACAGATTATGTGAATGAATTAGAAGTGTATGTTTTTGAAACAGAAATAAAAGGTGAAGATGCATCTAATTCATTTCCACAATTTTCAGGACATACAATTCTTACAGATAACATATCAAGATTATATGTAGAGCCAATAACTGGAAGTGTCATTAAATTTGAGAAAGAATGGAATAACTATCTAGTGGAAAATGGAAAACGTGTAAATATAATTGATGTTGGCGAAAAACATACAACTGAATTCACAGAACTTGTTTTAACACATTTTGCTCAGGAAAAAATTGAAAACGAAGAATTCAGCAAAATTATCATGCCAATCTTTTTGATAGTTTTGGTTTTTGGTATAGGAACTATATGGATTTTGTTAACATATTTAGAAAAAATAAAAAGAGAATCGGCAAATAAAGAAAAATTAGCATTGATAGGAGATATGACAGCAAAATTATCACACGATTTACGAAATCCATTAACAATTATGAAAAATGGTTTGGAATTATTCCAAATGGGATTAGCAGAAGAGAAAAAAGAAGAGAATATGAGGCGTATTCAAAATGCAGTGGAAAGAATATCGTATGAAATAGAATCAATTATGGATTTTGTAAGAGACAATCCATTACGTAAAGAACAGATTTCATTAAAAAGAATTGTAGATTTGGCATTAGAGAGCATAGAAATTCCTCAAAATATTCAAGTTGAAAAAGAAATACCGGATATTACTGTAGATGTAGATAAGAATCAAATCATCAAGGTATTTTTAAACATACTAAAAAATTCTGTTGAAGCAATGAAACATGGAAAGATTACAATTACAGCAAAAACAAGAACAAAAACAGTAGAGATAGAGTTTGCAGACTCAGGTCCAGGAATCCCAAAAGACAAGATAGATAAAATATTTGACCCGTTATTTACAACAAAAACAAAAGGAACTGGTTTAGGACTTGCAAGCTGTAAGTCATTAATTGAGAAACATGGTGGAAGTATTTCAGTTAAAAATAATCCAACAAGATTTACAGTTATTCTTCCAAAGTAATAAAACGCAGAGAGAGGGATTTGAACCCCCGGGTGCTTGCGCACACAGGCTCTCAAGGCCCGCGCCCTACCGAGCTAGGCGACCTCTGCAGAAAGTGATGATTTGCAGTGATTAAAATTTGTTGAGGATGAAAAATTGAAGTTTAGAAAAATAAGAAAAAAGAAATTAATTCTTTAATCGTGTGCGTGAGGATTGCCGCCACCAGTCATTTTGACATATGTGCCAGCTGCTTTCTCGTGCCATTCCAACATTGCAGGTTCAATTCTAATTGATCCTGTAGGACAGATTTCCTGACAAGCCATACAAACTGTACAATCATGTTCTCTGATTGGTTGTGATTTGTCAGTATAGTCTAATCGTTCATCTTGTTCAGTTTTTCCAGTTCCTTCGAAAACTTTTCCAACTACATCTTTAGCTGGAATGTCTTGTTCGGTTCTGTACCACTGGAATGTTTGAACTGGACATACACTCATGCATGAACCAGCTGCAATACAAGAATCCCAATCAACAGCTACTGTTGTTCCATGAATACCTAAAGGAACTTGTTCTTCTCCTCTGGCTTCATATGCTGCCTTTACATCGTCATTTGAGAATGCTGCACCATTTGGATTTCCTTTGCCCCAAATCCAATGAAAATTCTCTCCATTTCCATGGCTTGTCTTTCCAACTGGTTTTTGGTCAACACA
>NZ_AHJG01000324.1:0-1020 GCF_000241145.1 Candidatus Nitrosarchaeum limnium BG20
ATTTTCAAGACAGTGATATGTTGGAGATAATGCAAACTTTAAAGTAAGAAAATTTACGTCTATTAAATTTCTGTTTTAGAAAATAACCCGTCAATTGTTTTAAATAATTTTGCAGCGTCAAATGGCTTTAGAATTAAGGCTGACGCCTTTAATTCATTAATTTTCTGAATGGTGTCATCATTGCTTTCTGCGGTTATCATTATTATCTTTGATTTAGGATCAAACTTTCTAATGTTCTCTATCCCATAAATTCCATCATAATTTGGCATTCGTACATCCATTAAAACAATATCTGGTTTAAATTTTTGATACAATTCAACTGCTTCTTGTCCATTATTTCCAATTGCGAGAACAACAATCTCGTTTAACTCTAGAAGCTCTTTTTCTACCTCACAAAGCTCATAATCATCTTCTATTATGATTGCTGTTATTCCCATATTTGGAAATAATCTATTTACTAGTTAAGTTTTTAGGTTTTATTTTTTTTAACTTGAAATTCTTTTACGCAGAAAAAAGATTCCTGAAATAATCATAATTACTGTGAGTATATTGATAATTGAAATTACCTCCCCTAATATTGCCCATGAAAACATCACTCCAAACGCAGTTCCAGTTGAATACAGAAGTGTTGTTCTTACAGAGCCAATGAATTTTAATGAAAGAACAAAAAAGAATGTGGCTATCCCTGTTCCCAATAAACCACTAAGTAAAATTCCTGGGATATGTGTAAATGATATATCAAATGGAATGTCAAGTGTAAACATTATTCCAAGTGCAACCAGTCCTGATACAAATGATGTAATTTGTGTAATTCTCTTGGAATCTATCCTATCTGATACATATTTTGAAATATTGATATCTGCTGCAAAAAACACTCCTGACAATAAAATCAAAAAATCACCAGTAACCATATTTGAAAACATAAACCCTGTATTGTACATATCATATCCTATTGGTAATATGATGACTCCTAGAATTATCAATGTAAATGGGCCTCTCTCTTTTTTCTGTAATCTTTCC
>NZ_AHJG01000323.1:0-4925 GCF_000241145.1 Candidatus Nitrosarchaeum limnium BG20
TTGAGAATTATCATTGCAATAAAAATTGAAAATATAATTTCACTGCTGTTAAGCACTGCTGCATTTGTTGCACTAGAATCTTTTAGTCCAAAAAAATATGTGATTAATCCCAAAACTTCAGCAATGCCGATTAATGAAAGAAACAACCATTTTTTTTTGTAATTTTTGAAATAGGAGTTGATTTTTTTGAAACTGATGTGAAAAATAAACCATTCACAATGTAAATTACAAAAGCTAATGTAATTGGACTTACATCATTTATTCCATTATCTAACAATTCTTTTGGTACTACATGCATTAGTGAAGCAAGCACTGCAGATGCTAAGGCTAGAACATATCCTATATTGTGGAATTTTTGCTTTGATTGATTTATTCTGGTTATTATTTCCACATTTGGGAATGTGTCTCTTTGTTAATATGTGATCTTTTGTACTTTCATGTGAACATTTCTGATCGCTTCCTATTTTTTGACAAAATTATTTTTTATGATTTATAGCGATCAAAATTATATTGAAAGTTTATTTCTGTTTTATGATAATTATGTCATCATTTCATCTATGGTTTGCTTGAATACCGAGTAAGGCTGTGCACCTGATATTGCAACCCCATGACCGTTTGGACCAATCACAATAAATGAAGGTGTTGATTTGGCGCCATTCTTTACTGCGATATTTTTATTTTCTTTAACTCTATCGTTGTATTTTCCAGAGTCAATACAATTAGAAAATAAATTTACATCCATTCCTTCCATTCCTGAGACAATGTTTTTGAGATTATTCATACTTACCCACCCACTATTTTCATGACCTTGATTTTTGTAAAGAAAATCATGATATTGCCAGTAAAGTCCTTGTTCGTCTGCACAATAACTTCCTGCATGTGCATTGATTGAATCTGGTCCTACAATTGGAAAGTCAACATAAATCAATTTCACTTTTCCTGTTGATATGTAGTCTCTATCAATTAACGGTTTTGTGTTTTGATTCCATTTCTGACAAAATGGACATTGATAGTCTCCAAACTCAATTATGGTAATTGGCGCTGATGATTCTCCTAATACTGGTGATCCTTTTGTTGTATCAATTGAAAGTTTGTTACTTTGAGATTCTGAGTTATAATTTGTAGAAATTAATACTGCTCCTGCAATTGCTATAATTACTCCAATAATGATAAATTTAGTTGTATTTGATTTTGGATTATTTTTGTTTACGTTTTGTCTCTTTTTACCCACAAATCTTGTTTGTTAGTTGGATTATAAAGTATTTTCCAATGATTTGACAAAAAATAGTAATGGAAAAATAAAGTATTTTAGAATTTTTTACTGATTTCCCAAAATGACTCTTTGACTATTTCTCCATTTCTTGTATCTACTGATTTCTCCCAAGCTTTATGTTCTGGGGTAGATTCAAAGTAGTATATTTTTTTCATGATAATGATTGGACTTTGTCTCTTATGATGATCTGTTTGTATTTGATTTTCAAACTCTACTATAAATAAAAATTGATAATTACGGTGATTGTTTGAATCATATCTATGAAATAACTGTGTGTAATTATTTACAAACATTCTGTTATATTTTTTAAATGATTTCTTTTAGTTCTGAACGCATCCATTTTAGCAATTATTGGTGTTGCCGTATTGTTAGTATTTAGTATAGGCTTTGGAGCCAGTCTTAGCACAAATCCAGGTATCAACAGAATCGGTGCAAGTGACAATCAAGTAGTTGCAGCTGCGAGAGGAAACGTTACTGCCCTTGCATGGACTGAGGAAGTAAATAGCGCAGGAAATGTTGCAGTTAAACAAATTGTATTTACTGTGGGAAATGAGGATTCTGCTAACGCTCACACATTCCAAGTTTGTGCTGTACTTGAAGGACCTATTGGTGTATTTCAGCCTCCATTAGGAACGTCTCCTAGCTGCGTTTCTACATCAAACATTTCCGCATCTGGCAACCTTGCATCCCAAAGTCTTAATTTCACAAATACAGTACCTGTAAGTGATGTGGCAAATATCAGCTTCAGTATTGAAGAATTAAGTTAGATTTGAGCCTGATTTCATAATAAACAAGCTAGTCGATATTATGTGAAACTTGTTTATCTAATTCATGAAAATGTCACTTATCGCAATTATCGGTGTTGCCGTATTGGTTGTATCTACAATCGGTTTTGGAGCCAGTCTTAGCACAAATCCAGGTATCAACAGAATCGGTGCAAGTGACAATCAAGTAGTTGCAGCTGCGAGAGGAAACGTTACTGCTCTTGCATGGACTGAAGAGGTAAACAGTCTAGGTAATGTTGCAACTAAACAAATTAAATTTACAGTAGGTAATGAAGACACAGTCAACGCACACTCATTTCAGGTCTGTGCTGTTCTTGAAGCACCTGCATCTACATTCCAACCTACAGCAGGAGCCGCACCAGCATGTAACTCCACATCAAGCGTAGCAGCAAACGCAAAGCTAACTTTGGTAGGAATTAATTTCACAAGCGCAGTTGAAGTTAGTGATATTGCAAATATTAGTTTCAGCATTGAAGAATTGAATTAGAGGTAATTCTTCTTGCTTTTACATAATGATATATGTAAATGTGAAGCAAATTGAAACAAAAAATAAAAATCATTATTTTATTATTGCTTATTCCTGTTTTGATATATCTCTGGCCTGTTCAACTTTATGGCGATACAAGTTACATTATGCTGATAGGACAAAGTATGCATGGTACTATTGAGAGTGGGACTTTTATCATAGCTAAACCAGATCCGCAATACTATATTGGAGATATCATTGCATTTGTAAATGAGCATGATAGAAGTGTTGTTCATAGAATAGTTGAACAAACGGATGATGGATTTATTACAAAAGGTGACAATAATCCGAGAAACGACCCTAAGGTAATTCCTTTTGATCATGTGTTGGGTAGAGTGTTATTTGTTATACCTTACGTTGGGTTTACTACATTATTCTTACAGACATCAGTAGGGATGTCTATTTTTGGCATATTGATCTTAACTGTCTTTGCTAGTAAAAAATCCAAAAAAAAGAAACTAACTAATTTTAGTAGTGTTATAGTTTTTAAAATTGCATTTATTGCAAGTGTCGTTAATTACGTATTGACTTTAATGATAATTGGTACAAACATTCAGATTGCTAAAACCATTAACATTCCATTTTCTGACTATTTTGAACCTTCAATAGCAAACACACTGTATTTTTGTTCTATTAGTATTGTGATCTTTGTATTATACTTGATTGATCATAGTCTTGATAAGAAAAAAACAGAAGATACAAAATACCTGAAACTGATTTTTTCTCTAGCCGGAATAATGGTGCTTTTATTACAATTAATCAGCATCGTCAATACAATTCCGTTTTTTAGTAACTTGATTAATGAGCAAGGATGGGTATTGAATTTTTTTAATTAGTTCTTTTCATCTGAATATGCTTCCTTGCTGATAGATTCTATAAATTCCGCTTTGGAATAGATAAATGAGTCATATTTCCAGTCATAATATTACATTTTGTAGTCTATTTCTATTACAAATGATTTATCAAAAACTGTCTAGTTTTGGGGTTTTGTTTGCTATTTTAGTTATTGCAGTTACCTCTGGAATTTTTGCAGAAGAATTTTCCTTTGCAGCAAAACCCATTCTGGATGACATGTCTAGTGAATTTTTTACACCTACTGTAGGTCATGTTGAAGATGTGTCATTTGTTCAACAAGTATCTCCTACAGGAACAATTGAAGTAGATCAAATTACTTTTACTGTTGTAGCCGATGATCCTGGTGTTCGGTTATTTCAAATTTGTGCAGTAATTGAAGGCCCTTCTGGAACATACAGTCCTCCAATTGATAATTCCCCTGCATGTACAAACACAGAATTATTACAAGGAAATGAATCTGATATTCAAACAATTGATTTTTTGAATGCAGTTAACGTCAGTGATCTCGTTGGAATTAGTATTAGTGTTAAAAAAATCTAATTAAACTATGATATTTACAAAAAACCAATCTTAATTCAATTTGTTTTAAAATTTCTAATCTTTGCTAAATCTAGGCTATTTGGTGAATTGCCATATTCCAATATGATAAATTGTTAGTGGTTCTAGGTATTGCAAAAGTTATTGTAGTCGAACCTGTGTTGCTTGCAGAAATTGATGCTGTATTAGAACAATCTGCTCCGCTTCCAGATGTATCGCTGATCAAAGCTCCTGCTTTTACAATCATACATATTCTATACGTATGAGAGATAGTGTCGATATTTTTAACTGTGACAGTTGCAGATATTGCATTAACTCCTGATGTATTTAATACCGTATTTGTGACATCCACAGTTGGTTTTGATACTGCAATGTTATCTGCACTACCGATTTTATTTACTTTTGGTGCAGTGTTTAGTGATGCTCCAAAACCAACAGTGGCAATGATGATAATTACAATTCCTACAAAAAAATAAATCTTTAGACTCATGCCATTCTCCTATGTGATTGTCACTGTTATGGAACTTAATGTAATCCGTTCTGCAGATGTTACTTGTCCAGCACCTGTCAAGTTGATTGTAATGCTTGTTCCTGCAGGATTCATTTTTTTAGTACCGCTTCCAATCTCTGTCCCAACTTTATCATAAAAAAAAATATTCACATTGTCGTTTTTTGCTACAACACTATTGAATGTGATTGTTACGCTTGTAATACCTGCAGAAGTTCCAAGATTCATCCCAATTATTCCCTTTGTAGTCGAATCATTTACTTTTAGTGTTCCAATTTTATTTAGATTGGGGCTGGTTGTCAATGATTTTCCATAGCCCTCATTAGTTAACATGACTACTGCAAATATTCCAACCAGCACAAATATCATGCCTATTTTTACATTCATTTCTCTTCACCATATGCCATATGTTGATTGATGCTAAATGATTCTGTTGGAAAG
>NZ_AHJG01000322.1:0-14584 GCF_000241145.1 Candidatus Nitrosarchaeum limnium BG20
ACTGCACAAGTGAATTCAATACACAAAAAATTTGCAGATTCACTAAAAAAAGCAAAAACAAGACAAAGTCTAAACAAAGCATACAGTACTCATAAAAAAGAGCATGAAAAATTACTCAAAAGTCATCTTGCTGAAGAAATGAGACAAATCAAAAAAATCAAAGCAAAGTTAGACTAGTCATACTTTTTTCTATTTTTGATAATACCATAAAAGAATAAAAAACATCAGGATAATTTTTAAATAATTGACTCATGAAAGTTTCTATTTAGCAACAGTTATTGAGTTTACCACATGGGATAACGGAAAAGAAAAAATAATTAGAAAATACAAAGATTTTGGCGATTTACCCACCCAATTACATGATGAATTAGAAAAAGATTCTAAAGAGATCACACTTCAGGGAAAAAGATGGATAATTTTAGAAATTAATCGAGATCTTTGTCAACATGGAAAAGGCATGCATGTCAAAGTAAGACTTGGGATACCAAGTATTCACGATAAAAAGTAGTGTTCATTTCGGTAAAGAAGTAAAATTTTTAACAAATAAAATCATGTAAAGATCCATTTTCTTTTCTTAAACCAACCAAGCATGATAATTACTATTGTAGCCATTACCCCTATCATGACAAAATAACTCCCACTCCAAGATAATTCAGGAATATAATCAAAATTAGTTCCATAAACTCCAGCAATGAAAGTAATAGGAATAAAAATACTGGCAATCACAGTTAGAGTTTTCATCACCTCATTCATTTTATTACTTAAACTAGAAAGATAAGTGTCAAGTAAACTGCCCACAACATCTCTTAGACCTTCAGTAGTATCAATTACCTGAATAACATGGTTGTAAACATCACGCAAGTAGGTTTTTGTTTCATCATGAATTAACGGTGTTTGATTACGTTGTAGATTATCCAATACTTCTCTAGCGGGCCAGATAGATTTGCGTAGTAAAATCATTTGACGTTTTAAAAATTGAAGTGTATGTAGAGTCTTCGGAGTTGGGTTAACCATTAATTCATCTTCCAAGTTTTCTGATATGTCACTTATTTTCTCTAAAACCAAAAAATAACTATCAATTATTGCATCAAGTAGAACATACCCAAGATAATCAGTTTCAGATTTTCTGATTTTACCAATATTTTCGCGTAGTCTTTTACGGATTTGATCAAAGAAATCAGCTTCTATTTCTTGAAATGTTAAAAGATGATGTTCAGATATAAAAAATGAGATCTGTTCAAGTTCTATTTTTCCAGTTTGTTCATTAAAGTGAGGCATTTTCAACATTAAAAAAATATAGTCTTCATAGAATTCAATTGAAGGTCTCAATTCGGTATTCATTATGTTTGCTTGATGTAAAGGATGTACACCAAACGCATTACCAAATTTTTCAATTGTGTGAGGATCATGAACTCCAATAATGTTTATCCAAGAAACATTTAATTTATTTTTAGACTCTAAACAATTTTCAATAGATGCATCTTTGATTTCAGTTATGTTTTTTTCGTCATATTCTATCAAATCTATTCGTACATTTTCTACTTTTTTTTCTCCAATGTGAACTAGTGCGCCAGGACGAAGACCAATGGTATCAGTCATCGTTGCTCTTTTAGAATTTTTTTTGCTTAATAGTCTAGAAAGATGATGAATGTTATCAACTCTAAAATCTTTTGTGATTTTTGAAACACTAGATGTTTTTGCAGAGACTCCAACTATGATAAATCCTGTAAGTATTGAAAATAAAATACTCAAGTATAACGGAACAAAGTTTCCAGTTAGTGCGGATTCATAAATTGCCTGAACGTCAGAAGCTGTATTTGTAGCAAAAAGACCAATGACAGAATCCATCAAAAAGAACATAAAAGAAATCACAGAACCCACAACAATAATTGTGATTAAAGAAATCTTTGGTGGAATCTCAATGTGTTTTTCATTCTTATAGATTGAAAAATATTGTTTGTGTTTTACAATAATCAATGAGATTATAGTAATGATCACCGTGGAGATCACCCACCAAGATATTAACAAAATACCTTCAGAATCAGCTTTTTTAATACCTAAAAAAAGATCAGATATATTTCCAGTTAATGGAATCGATAAAACATACGTAGCGGTAGCTACAACTACTTGATATAATATTGCAAAAAGAAATCCGATGGAAAGACGGTTAATGACCACACCTAAAGTATTATTCAATTTTATACAATGACTCAACGGATATGGTGTAAAAAAGGATTAAGATCATGACTTGATATAACAAAGTAAATGAAGATAAATTCAAAAGTGAGAATTACCTTTACTTACATAAATCATCTCATCTTGTGAGTATTGGAGATATATTGCCAATTTACAATCAAACTCTAAAAGAACTGTTACCTCTTTCTTTGAGAACCACACCTGCAGTAAGTATTAGAAAAGAGAACAAAATGTGGACTGCCACATGTATGTTAATGCATTATCTAGAATCATTCACAGATTCACTTGTTGTAACTGAAAAAGATGAAAAACCAATCGGAGTTATTGGAGGTAAAGAAATAATTACAAATATTTTTGAAAATCCATCATCAGATTTTTTTGATAAAGTTACAGTAGAAGAAGTGGTAGACAAGAATTTAGTGATTTTATCTGAAGATACAAAGCTTGTAGAATTACTTGAAAAATGGAAGGAGACAAGAAGAGCATTCTCCATCATTCCAAACAATCTTGGAGGGTATTCGGCCATATCTGGAAGAAAATTACTAGAAATTGGTGCTAACTGTGTTACAGATTTAACCATATCAGAATTACCCAAAAAAGAAACAATAACATTTAGTCGCAATGATACAATCAAAGATATCATCAGCCTTATGCTTCAAAACAATACGAGAAAACTAGTATTAAAAAATACAAACATGTTCATCAGCGACCGTTTGATTATTCAAAGTATAGCGCAAAAATTTGATTTTTTTAGAAATGTTAAATTTTTGGATCAGCGAGTTGCAGAATCATTTAATCTAGAAGAAGCAAAAAAAGTTTCAAAAGATGTGAATTTATCAGAAATATCCAAAATAATGTACGGCATGGTCCATCCTTACATTATTTTTCATGAGCATGTAATAACACCGTGGGATATTTGCATGTCATTACAATCAGAAAGAATTGAATTTTTAGGGTAATTTGTTTGATATACGATATCTAATGAAGACTAACTTTTAATACGCATAATTTTGATTCGACCCATAACATTCCAATATTCTACGTTTTGACCATTTGCCACTGTACCATTAATCTCTTCATCAATTAAAGTGACATCAATAGTTTCAAAGGTTTCAGAATCCATTATTTGGATTGTCTCTCCAATTATCGAAATGACCTGACCTGTTCTCTTGTCTATCAGTGGGATATGGACTTGCATACTTACAGGTCCTACATGTGGTCTTTTCTGACCATCAAATACGCCTACTCCTACGATTCTAGCTTTGGCTGCACCATGTTTACCTGGTTTTGATGTATCATATTCAACAATTCTGCATGGCTCACCATCAGGTTGATCAGATACTGGCAATAAAATGTAGGAGCCAATTTTCAATGAACCAAGATCTGCGGGCTTACTCATGAAGAAGCAGGTTTTTGTCGAATATTTAACTTTTCTACTTTAGCTTTTCTAGAATTGAAAGACTCAATAAATTAGTCATTGTAAGTCCTTTTCTATTAACATCACGTTTAGTTTGGTCACAATACTTTTTTACACTTTGATGACCTTTTTCACTTGCAACTTCAATTACAACAATATTCTCAGAGTATGGAAAAGTAAATTTTGAAGGAGTTGTACAAAAAGTAGACATGTGACCTAATCCACCAATTGAAATCTTGTCTCTTTTCAACAAGATATCTGCCACTTGTTGCAAGTCCTCATCATACTCTCCATATTCCAAATAGTAGACAGTAACAAAATTGGTTTGTCCCAAAACTTCTCTTTGAAATAATTCATCTTTAATATTAAAAACAAACGATGTTTTTTCCTGATTATGCTTGGATAATTCATCTTCAATGAATTTACTATCTTTGAATTTCGCTAAAATATAATGATTAGAAGAATCAGAAAAATATGGTTTACTTTCACTAGAAAAAGTTCCAGTTACAAAATAAAGTGATTCAATGTTATCTGAAGACATCCAAGAGTCTTTTAGCGTGACAGATTCGTGATTATGTAAATAAGGAGCACAGACATATCCAGGATAGGATAATTTTAGTTCTGACACAACGATTTTGTTGAAAAATGGTATTTATGCGTATAGAAAACACTACAAGTATAATAAAAACAGTAAATCTTCGATAGTTTTTTAATACTAGAACACTTGGTTTTTTTTGTCCCAAGCTAGCTCAGCCTGGTAGAGCTCCCGGCTGTAGTTGTTGGCTTTAGATGGCTGACTGAATAACAGCATATCAGGCATACAGAAACCGGGTTGTCGATGGTTCAACTCCGTCGCTTGGGACCATAGTTTTTTCTAAAATAATAAAAATAAAAAAATAGACTAATTTAAGAAAACAAAGATGAACTCTTAAATTAATAAAAAGATCTATTGTCTATGCTGTTTTTTTGACTTTTTGAGCAGCTGGTCCTTTTTGACCTTGACCGACTTCAAACTCGACTTTATCGCCTTCATTGATGAATCCATCAACATCTGATTTGTGAACAAATAGATCGTCACCAGATTCTCTTTCGATAAAACCAAAGCCTTTAGTGCGGTTGAACCACTTAACTGTGCCTTGTTCCATTTGATTTGAATAGAAATTATTCGGTATATTAAGATAAGTTATCAAAATAGATCTTACATAAGATTATCATACGTAAACCAATTAATCTTAGAAATCTTTTGCAATGTGATCATTGTCTTTTAACCACTCCACTTGAGGCAAGGTAAATCTCCAAACAATATCACCACGTTCATTTTCTTTAAAATCCCAAGGGGCTATAATCACAATGTCATTATCTCGAATCCAAACTCTTCTTTTCAATTTTCCTCTAATTCTACCCCGTCTAGTAACACCATCGGTGCATTTTACCATAACATTTTCGCCTCCAAGCATCTTGAGCACCCTACCAAAGAGTTCACCCTCTTCAGGTAAACGCATTTCTTTTAAATCGCTTTCATTTTTTACTTGGCGCTTGCCCATGAGACTCATTACAGTCATGAGCATATAACTGTGGGGATTATCAAAAGAAAAATATAAGAATTTTCATGAAATTGAAGACTTGTAATGAATTTTATTTATAGATTATAAAAATAATTTATGGAGTTTAACTGTATTCAAGATTGCTCTCAGTGTTGCATTGAAAGAGAATACTATCCTACTAAAAAATTTGGAAAGATTGGAGTATTGATACTGCCAGAGGAAAAAGAAAGAATAGAAAACCTTGCAAAAGTAAATAAATTAAAGATTATAATTTTACCAAGAATAGGAGTATCTGAAAAAGGAGAATCAGGACCTAGTAAAATTTTAGCTTATCAATTAATGGGAATAGAAAAAAATGGCAACACATGTCCATTTTTAGATACAGAAACATCAACTAAGTCACCTCATGGAGGATTTCCATGTAAGATTTACAATGAAAGACCCTTGGCATGTATGACTTATCCACTACTTGAATCTGAACCAATTAAACTGGATCAAAAATGTAAGTTTTGCAAGGAACATGGAACAGCAGATCAAAATTTAAATTCTGAAATTGAATCACTACTTAAAATAAAGATGAAAATGATTACAAATGCGCCACATATTTGGAGATATGCCACAGGGGTTGGAGAAGAATCAGATAAAGTCAAAATACAGACAGGATGGATTCTAGAAGAATGATCAAAGTAGGATTTAATCGAGTATTTCAAATAGGCAAAAATTCAAAAGCATGTAAAACTTAGTCAGACTATGAGCGATGATGCATGGTCAAATTTGGACAAGGTAGACCAAAAAATTATAGAAATTCTCAACAGTAATGCAAGAACTCCATCAAAAGAGATTGCAGATGAATTAAAAAAATCAGGTCATGATGTATCAGATAGAACAATCCGTAAAAGAATAGAAAGACTAGAAAAAAGCGGCATCATCAAAGGTTACAAAGCAGTATTAACAGATGTTTCAGGAATTAACGAATATCAAGCAATATTGATGAAAATTAAACCATCAAAATCACTGGAGATGGTCAAGAATTCAATTAAAGACTTTATCATAAAACTAGACAATTATCTCATGGTATCAAATATGGAGGGAGAATGGAATATGTTAGTAATAATTCAAATCGATTCAGCAAAATCTAATACATCTCAAAAAATTGTTGAAAAGTTTTCGGAGGAATTAACAGATTATAGAATCAATGAGATTGACATTAAAAATGTGAATATTTTGAACATGTCATTATTATTGTTGTAAAATAAAATTTCATAAGACAGAAGTTATAAAATAAAAATCTATTTCCTAAATTTTGTAAATTGTTTTTTATCAATAAGAAATGATATGATCATCAAAAAATTGTTTGGTCAATATGAGCTCATTATCACTAATAGTGTATGCATGAAAAAATTATTTATGAAATATTTCTCCTTTACATCGTTATCAATAATTGCAATTCTTGTTTTATCAATTGGATCGATCTCATATGTCATGCCCGATGCATATGCAGCAGTACCAACAATTACGGCATTTATCGCAAATGATCCTGATGACGGCGATGCTGTCTTCTCCAATGGAGATACTATTCTAATTAGATTTAGTGAGGCGGTGAATGCAACTAATGGTGGAACTTTGAGTCCTACGGAATTTGCGGCTAACTTCACTGTTACTAATCCTGCATCGTTTGATGGAACTTTCACAGGTACTTGGCAAACTGGATCAACTGAATTACTTCTAACATGGACTGTAATAGGTGCTCAAATTCCTAATGTGGGTACAACAACAATTACGGATAATGCTGCAACAACTAACCTTTTTGATGCTGCAACAACTACTAGTAAATTTGATCATACTGGAACTTTTACTTTAACTGGTGACTTTGGATTATTATCATCAACTTCATCAAGTAATGGTGGTACTTGTAGTGGTGATTGTGTAGAGCCCACACTTGGAGTAAATGAAAAAGGAGAAAGAAGAGTTTCAAATGGATTCACATATAACGGATATTCAGTGGATGTTGATAGATTCTTTACACCATATCCATTGATCACTGCAGAAGTAGGTAAAGAAAACAAAGCAGAATTTAAAATTTATGAGAACCTTGGACCTGATAACATCAGACACTTTTCATTTGCATTTGGACTCGCAAAGGGTCAGATAATTAGTCAAAGTGTTGCAATGATAGAATTAGATATTGACTTTGATGGCACTAAGAGTTTAACCGTAACTGATCCACAAAATGCTTTAGATAATGTTCGAGTTGAGACTAACCATGTTTCATGTGATGACAGCAATCAAACTGATTGCTTGGAAATAATAATTTACCACACATTTCGTACTCCATTAGATTTTAACATTGTTGCAACTGATGTATGGGATACAGCAAGACTAAGTTGGCAAAATTATTACAATCACGGAATTGAAGTGATTGGAGAATCTCTAAACCCAGCAAAAGAATATGACGGAATCAATAGAGGCCACATTTATCATTTGACTGAGACGGGTAAGACAACAGCCGTTGATGAATTCGGTAACTCTTGGACTCTAAGTCTGGGTGTTTGGAATAAAGATTATGTCGTCCCACAAAGAATTGTAGAGGATGCAATACCGTCTGAAAAAGTCTGGGCAATAAAATATCCTCTAAAAGATAAGTCACAAGAAGAGATCATCAAGGCATTTACTAAAGATGGGGTAGAGGATAAATTCCTAGTATCAAAATATGGTCAGTCATTATTGGCAGAAAACAGACTTAACCAAATGTGTCCAGGTTGTTTTGACAAGCCATATGATAAAATCAATAGCATTTTCTCTTATGATTTTCCTGAAAGACTTAACAAACTAGACAATCCTGAAATACAGTCAAAGATGAAATATGAATCGCATAAAGCAGAAACAATAATGAATCACATAATGGATCCAGCATCCACATCCAATTGAATAAAAATTATTCATCATTTAACATTAAAACAAATCAATGGTTTGTTTTTATTTTAAATAACATGTCAAAAAGATATTTTGCTCTTAATGCTTCGGCATCCAACTTTAATTGATAGTCAGATCCTGTTCGTTTCTTTTCTAAGGGGATATCATATTGGAAAATATTTGATATCTCTTTATACGATTTATCAAAGCATTTAATGCAGTTTTGTCTTAGTAAATTTTCTGCAAGTGATTGTTGCTTTTCCATATTTGTTGAAAAAAGACTATTCTCTCTATCAATTCCATGCATTGTGACATTAACAAATTTGATATTTTGTAAAATTGGTTTTATTTTGTAACCATAGTAACCATCTTGTAAATTTGAATCAATATAAGACGCCTGCTTTGGATTTGAAATCTTGATTAAATCAACATAATCTGAGTTTAGAATTTTTCTTTGAATTTCATAGCCAATAAGGTCTTGACCTTGCACGGAATTAGGTTTTTGCCAATCTAGTTTCAATGAGTTTTTTGAGTGTGTAGTAATTTTAACTGGAATTTCGGAATTCATGTCAGCATTAAGAATTCCAACGTGATAATCGGATTTCCATGTAACCTCTTGGGCAAAAACAAAATTGCCAATAGAACTAAGAACTAGAACAGATGCAATCATTCCAATTGAACCAAGAACATATGTTTTCATTCCTAAATCAAGAGCAAAGGCAATAACATTAAAGACAGAGGAATTTATCAATGGATATTAGATCCGATGTGGAAATAATACAAATTAGTTCAATATTTATTTTAAAAAAATAGAATCACTTCATATTAAAACTTCAATGTAAGAAAATTTATTGTAATAAAGAATATTCAGATTCGGCAATGTCAACTGCTTTTTTGATTTCATCAAGTGTAAATGGTTTTTGAATAAATGCAATAACTCCTGAGCTAATTGTTTTATTCACTCTTTTTGTTGTTTTCTCATCTGCGGTAATTACAATTATTTGTAAATCATTTTTTTCTTTGAGTAATTTTGCAGAAATTACATCACCATCAAAATCAGGAAGTTCCATATCTAAAAACACAATTGGCTGCTTGTTTTCAGAGAATAATTTTTGACATCCTTTCATTCCAGATTTACCATTTTCAAAGAGAAAGATTTCGCCATAGCCTAATTTTTCAATATAGGTTTGAAGTTTCATCGATATTGCTTTACTATCATCAATAATTACTATAGGTCTTGAATTTTCAATAGAGGTAGAAAAAATTGTTTTTGCTTTTTGATAAGAGATTTTTGCTTTGTCAAACTCACCAAGACTCAAAAAACATTTTGATGCGCAAAGTAATGCACCTTGAATGTTTTTTGAATTTTTTGCTTTAGAGTATTCTAAAAAAAGATCAGCGGTTTTTTCAATTTCATCTTTAGATTCTTTTCCTTGCCTTTTTTTGCATTCAGATGCGAGCATATACAAGAGTGCAGATTTTAGATGGTCAGTTTTTCTAAGAGACTCTGCTTGATTGAGGAGTAAATTATGTGCTGTGATAAATTGCCTATTTTTCAGGTGTGTTAACGCTACCTCACAGTTAGTCTTTAAATCCAATACAGGTATACAATTTTTTTATTTTATAACATTTTGTAGTTCTAGTTTACAACTATGGGTTAATTACCGCACGTCCAACAATTTTACGTGCTTTAAGATCTTCCAAAGCTGAATTTGCATTATCAAGAGAATATCGTTTTGAAATCATTGGGTTAATGGTTCCTTTTCTGGCAAGATCTAACAGTTCAACCATATCATGATAATTTCCAGTATATGCACCTTGAATTATAATAGATTTTAGAGGAATTGTGACGAGTGATAATTCCATGGAGCCTCCAAACAAACCAACCAATACAAGATTTCCTCTTTTTCTTAGAACTGCCAATCCCATTTTTGCAGTTGGGGGAGCATTAACAAAATCAACAACACTGTCAGCACCTTTACCATTACAAATGGCGATGATTTTTTGAGTTGCTTCAGAATCTTTAGAATTTATTACAAAATCAGCGCCCATCTCTTTTGCTATTTCCAATTTTTGATCATCAAGATCTACACAGATTATTTTTGATTTGGTGATAGATTTTGCAATTTGTACACCCATTAAACCTAAACCGCCAGCTCCAATTATTACAAGAAATTCAGGAGCGTTTTGATTTGATTTTTTGATTGCAGAATATGCAGTCAAACCAGAACAAGCTAATGATGTGGCAGAGTCCGGATCAACTCCATCTAATTTTGCTAAATATTTGTAATGCGGTACAAGAGAATAATCTGAATATCCACCGTCTTGAAAAACACCAAGTGACTTTGGCGTATCACATAAATTTTCATTTCCAACTTTACATGCAGGGCATTGACCACATCCAATCCATGGATAAACTAAAACTTGATCACCTTTTGAAATACCTTGAACATTATCTCCTAATTCTTGGACAGTGCCAACTATTTCGTGTCCAGGAGTAACAGGATATTTTACGCCTCTATCAGTGACTTTCATGAATTTTCCATCGCCTAGATCATATCCACCCTCCCAAAGATGCAAATCGCTATGGCATACACCTACAGATTTTACTTTAACCATTACCTGATTACCCGTAGCGTGGGGGGTCTCCATTTCTACAATTTTTATAGGTTCGTTAGGACCAGTGATTCTAGCTGATTTCATAAATTGTCAATCCAACATTAACAATATAAGAGTTGACTGGATATGAGAAAAAAATAGAGCCCTTAGATATTATTGAATAAAAAAAGAATGAATCTGTGAGTGAAGAGCAATCTCCTGAAAGCATTTCGCAAGCACCAGTAAATATCCTGTTTAATCCAAATTCAGTTGCAAAAAAAGATGTGTGGGATATCGATCTTATTCAAATTTTGAATTTATTAATAAAAATTCTTGAAAAATCTGGAAAAAAAGATCTAAGAGTTGCAGGCATGGCCGCATTATCATCATCATTAATCTACAGAATGAAAGTAGAAAGTATTTTTGCATTACAACGAGCCGCAATGGAGAGAAAACCAATCAGACAAAGAACAGATGTAGACATTGAGTTAATAGACATACCATACAGACATGAATCGACTTATCCGGTTTCCTTAGATGATTTGTTAGGTTTGTTACAAAATTTGATTGGGACAATTGCCAATCCGCAATCAAGAAGGAACAAACTAGAGATTGAGCCAATTGAAGCACCTGATTTTCAGGAATATTTTATTTCACTTGAGAACATTATTGGAAAGTATGAAGATTTGATAATAAAGAAAATTTCAGAGACAGGATACGGAATGCTTCAGGAAATAATTAAAGATCTAGATGCAGTAGATTCTATAAGATGCTTTTTTGCCATATTATTTTTAGCAAGAGATGAAAAAGTCGATTTAGAACAAATAAACGATGATATCAAAATTATTCTAATAAAAGAGAAGTTAACAATCTGATCAAAAATGGGGAAAGGATTTCTTTAAGTATATTTCAGAGGAGAAAAGAGACAATTGACAAAAATCGATTCAAACTCAGAATCAACTGCAAGAATTGAAGCAGCCCTTTATTCTGCTGGAAGACCACTAAAAATAGAAGAATTAATCAGAGCTTCAGGCACAGAATCACGAACAAAGACATATGAATTATTAAATGAAATAATGAAAAAAACAAAGTCTGCCTTCAAAGCACTTGAGGTAGTAACTCTTCCTGATGGCTCATATGTATTTCAATTAAAACCTGAATACAGTTCGACTATCAAGAGATATGCATCAAAACCCATTCTTCCAAATGCAACACTAAAAACATTATCATATATTGCATACATGCAACCAATTTCATCAAAACAACTTGTAGAAACAAGAGGATCTGGAGTTTATGAACACCTCAAAGAATTACGACAGTTGGATTTCATTACACACCAAAATGTAGGAAGATTAAAAATTTACAATACAACGGAGAAATTCCAAAAATACTTTGGAATACAGGGAGATGTTGAAAATCTCAAACAAAGACTATTTTCAAAGGTAAGAAAAACGGCAAAGATGTCAGAGTCAAACCCAACTCCTGAAATGATCTCCAAGCTAAACTAACCAGATTAATTTTCAAGCCTAACTTTTGCGTTTTGTATAAATTAGAGTAGTTAAAACATCATTCGTGCGAAAATCAGTAGAAAATCTTGCAACAAGTAAAATTACAGGCGGTAGAAGAAAACCAGCAAGAATTAGAAGAAAATCTGAAATAGATAGATATCCAAATGAACCAGTAGTAGGAGCACAGGTTACCATAACAAGAAGAGTTAGAGGTAACAATACAAAAACAGCTTTGAAAACTATTGATTTTGTAAATGTATCTTCAGGAGATTCTAAAGTAAAGAAATTAAAAATTCTAAAAGTAATTAGTAATGCGACAAACAATGATTATCAAAGAAGAGGGATCATTACAAAAGGTGCAATTCTTGAAACAGAACAAGGAAATTGCAGAGTTGTTTCTAAACCAGGACAGTCAGGTACAGTAAACGCAGTTCTAATAAAGTGATGAAATGAAAGATTACGAGCATGTCGTAATCTGGTTGGATTATTTTAACAAAACACTTCCTAGAGCAAAGGGAAGAAAATTAGAAAAAGAAAAATGTGTTTTTGACCCATCATTAAAAGAATTAACAGAAGCTGCACAAGCAGCAGGATTTCAAATCACAGAGACAGATGAGAAGGTAAGATTTCCTAAAAGACCCTATGTAAGGTCAGGATACATAGTGTTGCCAAAAGAATCTACAAAGACAAAAATTCTTAACAAAATTTCAGAAAAATTAGTTTCAAAAAGAGCCAAGCAAACAAAATAAAATCAAATCTAGCTCTTAGCTAAAGTAAAGTTGACAGAAGTCTATGATAAGAATACGTTATTTATGATCTCTAATTGCAGGAGGTAGGTGAAATAATGCACTTAGCCGGTAGCGGCAGAGTGATAATTCAGTTGACTGGTAAGTTAGCTGAAGGACAGATACTCTGTGACGAGACGGGAACTAAAGTTGCTAAAGTAATGGAACTAATAGGTCCAATAAAAAGACCGTTTGCGTCAGCAACTCCGTTAACTAACAACATCAAAAAATACATTGGCAAAAGTGTTTTCACGTTTGATCATTCTCCTGCTAACACACAAAAATTTAGGAGAAGAAGAAAATGAACATATTACAAACACAAAGCTGTCCTGAATGTCAAGCATCTCTAGTAGATGATATTCAGAATGGTGAAATAATCTGCTCTGGTTGCGGCGTAGTAGTTGCAGAACAGATGGTAGATTATGGTCCAGAAACAAAAAGTGCAAATCTCGAAGATAGAATGAAGCTAGCAAGAGCCACAGGACAAACAACTTATTCTCAACATGATTTGGGAATAACAACTGAGATATCAATTAGTACAAAAGACTTCAGTGGAAAAACAATCAACCACCAAGTTGCAAATCAAATGCATAATCTCAGAAAATGGCAACAGCGAGTACGTGTTTCCTCACCAAGAGAAAGAAGATTAGCAAATGTTTTATCAAAATTAGGTGAAACATGTGATGGTCTAAACCTTTCAAAAAATGTCTTGGAGACTGCTTCTATGATATACAGAAACTTGGATGGACATGTCGAAGTAAAGGGGAAATCAGTAGCAAGTATTACAGCAGCTACAATTTACATGGCATGCAAACAATGTGATGTAGTAAGATCACTAGAAGAAATTTGTAGGGGGATATGTGCACCAAAAGATGTCAAGTCAAAAACAAAACTTGCAGCAAAATACTATAGAACCATGGTAATGGAAATGGGACATGTGAATGCCCCAGTAGTTACTATGGACAAATACATCTCAAAGATAGCAAACATGACTCAAACAGAAGTCAGAGTTGAAAGACTTGCCTTGGAAATAGCAGAAAAAACTAAAGGCAGTAGCATTGCAGATGGAAAAGCTCCAAATGGAATTGCAGCAGCGTATCTTTATGTTGCATCAGTTTTGCTTGGGCAAAATGTCCTTCAAAGGGATGTATCAAGCATTGCAGGCGTTACAGAAGTCACTATCAGAAATAGATGTAAAGAGATTCTCACATATTACAAACTCAAAATTACTTTGAGACCATCTCTGGCCAAATTTTAACCCCACCCCCTTTTTCATTTTATTTATTTTAAAAAAACCTGTTAGGATTAGCTAAATTTCGTGGGTATTATATATAGAAACATAACAGTGTTATCTATGGCAGTTCTTGAGATTAGAGATCTTCATGTAAAACGTGAGGGCAAAGAAATTCTCAAAGGAGTTAATTTGAAAACAGGTCCAGGAGAAGTACATGCCATTATGGGACCAAACGGTTCTGGAAAAAGCACTTTAGCTTATACATTACTTGCACATCCAAAATACGAAGTTACACAAGGGGACATTTTACTTGACGGTGAAAGCATCTTAGATTTATCAGCAGATGAACGTGCAAAAAAGGGATTATTTTTAGGGTTCCAATATCCAAC
>NZ_AHJG01000321.1:0-1258 GCF_000241145.1 Candidatus Nitrosarchaeum limnium BG20
CTCATTGGTTTTGTTACGACAAATTTTACTTTGGTATCTTTCTGAAATTTCATAACATCCGTAACTGCATTCTTTACTTTTTTACCAGGGTATAGAAAATATGGAACTATTGTTAAATGATCAATGTCTTGTTTGAGACATTTTTCAATTCCATCTTCAATGTATGGAGGCTCTACTTCAAGAAAACAATATTCTGCAAACACATAATCTCTTTTTGCCTTTATGGCATCACAAATAATCTCTAATTCTTCTGATGCCTCTCTTTCTCTACTTCCTCGATCAATTAGTAACAATCCACGCTTCAATCTACTATCCTCGCTATTGCTATGGTCAAATTTGGTGGAAATTTTTGTTTCTCGACAATTAATTTCCCTCTAGATACTTTGATTGCAGCTGCCTCTGATACACTAGAAGTTCCCTCAAACGCTTTTACGGTATCTGACGGATTTGGTGCAGAAATTTCAGCTAGTTCTTCTCGTTCTATATACTCCACAATAATACCCATTTCTTTTCCAATATCAACTAGTCCTTTGATGTCTTCTGGTTTTTTAATTGAGACTAACTTTGCAATGGATTTTTCACTTAGTTTGAATTTTTGTAAACAAAAATCTATTCCCTTCTTTATGGTTTGCTTTGGTGTATCCCAATGTAATCCAATTCCTATTACTAAACTAGGAGGTCTATAAACAACAGAATTCTTAAGAAAATCACCTTCTACAATTTTATCAGAAATTATTAGATATCCCTTAGAATTTGAATTTATCATTTCTTCTAAACTTGAATAAATTTTTACATTTTTTGGTAATTCTTTTACCCAATCTTTCCTTCCAATTTCTTGGTAAACCCCTATGTTCTCTTCATTTACCATGTATGCACTAACTTTAGTTACTGTAGAATCATCATCTATTTTCCACCCAAAATCTTTTCCAACAAGATCAACTGCTATTGTTTTATTGACATCAGCAGCAGTAGTGATTACTGGTGTGGCATTAAGTTTTTGAGCAACAATTTGCGTTAATTCATTTGCACCACCTAAGTGTCCAGATAACATACTAATTACAAAATCAGCTTTATCATCAATCACAATTACTGCCGGATCTGTTTTTTTATCTTTTAAATATGGTGCAATCAGTCTAATTACAGCACCCAAAGAAAATAAACAAATCAATGCAGTATTGTTTTTAAAAAGTTCAACAATTTTTTCAGATGTAGATTCTTTATACCAAATTATTTGATTATCATTATTTGAAAATTTAGC
>NZ_AHJG01000320.1:0-890 GCF_000241145.1 Candidatus Nitrosarchaeum limnium BG20
TCAGAGCTTGATAAATTCTGCAAAAAGACTGGACGAAACTTTGATGACTTTTTAATCCATGACGGAAAGAATATGCATGTAAAGATGAATAACAATGTAAAGTTTGATATCGGTTTGCACGGTTTGTGCACATATGACAAGTTGGCTTTAATCAAAGATTTCATAAAAGATTCTAAAATTATTTACGGAGAGACTCCAAAGCTAGAAGAGCTAGAAAAAGAATATGACATGATAGTTGACTGTACAGGATTTGCAAGAGCATATCTGCCAAAACTAGAAGAAGATTTTTTCTTGCCAACATACGAATACAAAGTAGAGTATCCTGACAAGGTACCATTTGATGATTTTTACATTGAACCGTTTCCAGGAATGTCTGGATACTTTTGGTACTTTCCGTTAGGTGAAAAGTGGGCACATATTGGTGCAGGTGATTATAGAAAGAATCACATCAAGGCAACAGATGATTTTCTAAAAAAGTACGGAGGAAAAGTTTTGCAAACAAAGGGCAGACCAATAAGATTGGCAACTCCTGGCAAGTGCAAACCGTTTTACAAAGGAAAGGTAGTCGGAGTAGGGGAATCAATAGGTACTGTCTATGCGTTGCTAGGTGAGGGAATCATCCCCAGTATGCAGTGTGTTGATATTTTTATCGATAACATGAATGACTTTGCAGCTTATGAGAAAGCAGTAGATGAGCATTACAAAATTTATGATAAAGTATTCAAGTTTGTCCGAGCAAAGATTCACAAGAACTTTAATTTCTTAAAGTCATTGCCAGACTTTATCTCTATTTTTAGATACATGAAAAAGAATGAAGCAAGATTTGGAATGGATGTAAAGATTGCAGACCTTATGAAGGTTGCAAAGGCCTAGCCAAAACTAACAGAGCT
>NZ_AHJG01000319.1:0-615 GCF_000241145.1 Candidatus Nitrosarchaeum limnium BG20
TGTCTGTCATACCTGGAAAATCCGGTCAAAAATATATCGAAGAAACACATGGTAAAATGACTAAATTAAATACAATTCTAAGAGAACAAAAATTTTCTGGTTGTATTGAAGCAGATGGTGGTGTAACTCTTGATAATATTGGTTCTTGTTTTCTAGATGGTGCTAGGGCTTTTGTTGGTGGCAGCGCAATTATTGGAAAACAAGATGTACGTACGGCTATCCGAGATTTTAGAAATCAAGTTCTTAAGACAAAACGAAAAATTTTGATTGATAAAGCAAATGAGTTGGGAGGCTCTGATCTTGTCAAAAAATGGGTGGGATTACACGTTATTGGAGAAAAACATGACCAAATTAAGAAAATGGTAGAAGAGGCTGGTTATCTTTGAATCCTCCTGTGATGACTGACATGCGTTCAGAGTATTCAAAAACACTAATTGAGCTTGGTAAAGAAAATCCAAACATTGTAGTTTTGGGGGCTGATACTACTGATTCTCTTAAAACTTCTGGATTTGGAAAGATGTTTCCAAATAGATTCTTTAATGTAGGAATTGCCGAAGCCAACTTGGTCTCCACATCTGCAGGACTTGCAGCTTCTGGAAAAATATCTTTTGCTAG
>NZ_AHJG01000318.1:0-6551 GCF_000241145.1 Candidatus Nitrosarchaeum limnium BG20
AATGCACAAAATTTTTTCTTTGAATCAAACGATTCTTCTTTTTTATCAAAGCACTCTTTGCATAATAGACCTTCCATATCCCACTGCCATCTTGGTTCCCATAACTCTGAGATTATCTTTGTTGTTCCACACACAACACATGGTTGCCTGACTTTTCCCTCATAGTATTCTTTTGACTTTTCAAAATGGCAGTCCCCGCATAATGAACCCTTGACGTTCCATTCTCTTTTTGGTTTATGTTTGTGTGTCAGTTCCTTGTTGCAAATCGCACAATAGGTTGGTTTTCTGTTAAATAATCCCACAAACTGTATTGTAAATGAAATAATTTAAGTCAATACAAAATTGAAAGTGTTCCCTAGTATGATATATTAAAAATAATAAAAAATTACAAGCGTCTATTTACTTAGGATCTTCTCAAGAGCCTGACTTGCATTTAGCATACCATTTCTCTTGGCAAATTCCTCGATCATTTTGTATTGTTTTTCGGTAAAACATACTGGCATTGAGCGTTTTTCCATGATAATTCTGATAATTATTATCTAATATCTTTTGCGTTAGGAAACATATTAGATGGTAAATAATCATTGATACTCATTGACCAAAAAAGTTCAGATTTTAGTCATAGGGCACAACGATAATGGTTGTACGCCAACACATGAAAAAATAGCCTATGAGATCGGTTGCGAAGTTGCAAAAGCATCATGTGTTCTGATTACTGGTGGATTGGGGGGTGTTATGAAGGCAGCATCTCAAGGTGCTCATGATGAAAATGGATTAACTGTTGGAATTATTCCTCAAGATGATGCTTCGTTTGCTAATGAATTCTGTGATGTTGTAATTCCTAGTGGCATGGGGATTGACTAGAGATTTTCTTAATGCTTTATCTGCAGATGGCGTCATTATAGTTGGCGGTGGTTCGGGAACTTTATCTGAAATATGTGCTGCATACATGTACAAAAAACCCATGGTTGCAATTAGAAACACAGGTGGTGCTGCAGATAAATTCATTGATGGATATGTTGATCATAGAAAAAATGTCAAAATTATCGGTGTAGATACTGCAAAAGATGCTGTAAAAAAAATTGTTGAATTAATTACTGCATAGAAACTAAAAGTGGATCTGGCTCGTAAAACTTCCCATATTTTGTTGCAAGCTGATTGAGTTCATTTACAATGTTTTTTATGCCAATTTCTTTAGCTGTTTGGAATAATGGTTTTTTTAATCCTAATCCTAATTGTGCAGCTTTTTCAATCTCTGCAATATCACTTGCTTTGTTTGTAATAAGCCAAGCTGCATTGTTTAAAATATTTGCAACAAGTTGAATTGGATTACACTTTTTTGCCAACTCTTCTGATAACGGAACACGTTCATATTTTTCATCTGAATACTTGTAGAATCCCTCTCCTGATTTCTGACCAAGTTTTTTTGCATCAAACATTTTTTCAATTGTTGGGTGTGGCAAGATCACTTTTTTATCACGTAAATGCATTTCTACTGTGGCTTTGTGAATCACATCCATTCCAGTAAAATCTGCCAACTCAAAAATTCCCATTGGAAAACCTAGCTTGAACTTTACTGCAGAATCAATTTCAGACATAGTTGCACCTGTTCTATCCATCATGTAACATGCCTCATGAACCATTGGAATGAATAATCTGTTGATGATAAATCCTGGAACATCTTTTCTACAAATTACTGGTTCTTTTTTTACAGACTTTACATAATCCAAAGTTAAATCGATTATTTCATTAGATGTTTTCTCCCCTGGGATAACTTCGACTAGTTTCATTAACTGTGGCGGATTAAAAAAATGAATTCCAATAAATTTTTCTGGGCGTGTTGTTGTGTTTGCAATCTCTGTAATTGGTAAAGTGCTGGTATTTGATGCAAAAATTACATTCTTTCCTGCAACAGAATCTAATTCTGCGTACACTTTTTTCTTTAATTCCATAATTTCTGGAACGACTTCAATTACAAGTTGTGCGTCTTTTACAGCCTCTGAAAGATTAACCACTGGTTTTATTCTTGAATAAATTGAATCTGCATCTTGCTGTGAAATTTTTTCTTTAGTGACTAGTTTATCTAAACTCCATTTTATTTTCTCCATCGCTTTATCTAAAAATCCCTGTTCAATATCTCTGAGAACTACATTATATCCTGCAGTAGCTGAAACCTGCGCAATTCCATGTCCCATTATACCTGATCCTAAAACTGTAATGTTTTTGAGATTCATCTAATTTTGAAAACTCTTACATCCTTTATAATGTATTACCATGTATGGTTTTCTTAATATTAAAAAACAATGATTTTTTTTGACTTTTATAAAAATATGGGATAAAAAATTACTTGAGTGATTTTGCAATATGATCGTTAATAACTTTGGAAAAACTTACAGCTTCTGAAGACTCTTTAATTTGCTTAGCTTGGATAGCTCTGAGCTTTTTAACTACGTCATCATCCAACATTATTGTAATTCTATGAGGCATAAGTTGATAATTCATGAATTATATTTATACATATGTGGATGTATGAAAACTGTTCTACGATCTATTGAATTATAATTTTACTTCCAGTATTCAAAATTGTTTTGCAAGTCTATGATTGCCATTTTAGAAATGAGTGTATCTTCAGGAATACTTACTCCAACGCGCTCTAAAGCAAAATTTTTGAATTTTTTAACTATCTGTTCAAAATCCCAACACGGAAAGAAAAAATGATAATGTGATACTTTTGGACCTCCATCCTTGTTGCGCAGAAGTACAACTTTGCAAATATTTGATCCTATATCGTTATTGCATGACTCACAAACAATTTTTTGTATTTTATCCGTTTGAGTACTTTCTTTTTGGATGGGATGGGACCTAACTCGAATCCTCCTCGTGCCTTTTTCAATAATGAGTGTTTGTACTGTTTCATAGTTTGTCTCTTTTTTAGTTAAATCCATTTTCATATTGACATCTGTTTTCTTAAATGATGTAAAGGTAATATTCAGACGCATAAGATATCAGTATGATATACTTCTTCAATTATTAATCCATCGAATTCTTCATTTTTGTTAAATTTATAATATTTTTTAACGATTATAGAAATAATTGGATGATATTTCAATTATTTTTAAAAGAAAATTATGCTGTTTTTCTGAGTTTAAAGTTTAGTCGCAGTGTGGATGTCGAATCAACCCATCATTATGATACAAAACCAGAGATTCTATTGTTTTTGAATCACTCAATGATTTGTAAGGACAAATCAATCTTATTGGCATTTCATAATTTGGAATTATTTCATGCCATGCTTTTTCTATTCTAATGCAGTCTTTATGATTGCCATTATTTTCTAGATTTCCCGCAATGATTCCAATAATGCATAGTCCTGTTTTTTTCTTTTTCTTTGCAATCTTATGAACTTTGTTTAGATATTTTATAACAGGTTCAAACGAAGATCCTACTTTCACATTTTGATACATCTCATCATGACTACAGATTATCAGATCCTCAGAGTTTACAAGATCTTTTATGCTAATTCCATTTGAAGTTAGCATATTGTAATAGTCATCTATCTCCTCTTTGGATATGACAAGTACATTTAGACAATTCATTCGCATTCCAAGCATCATAAACTCTGATATGTATTCACTTAACTCATCATTATCTGAAAACTCAAATGCTAAATGATCATGGTTCTTCATTTTTGAAATCTTTTCTAAAATTGTACCTGGTTCATTAACTCGTGAACCAAGTCGTGTTATGTCTTTTGGTAAAATTATTGTAAATGTGGTGCCTTTTCCAATTTCTGATGACACATTGATTGTACCGCCATGTTCTTGTATGATGCTTTTACAACTCGTTAGTCCTAACCCTGTACCTTTTTGCTTTGTTGTAAATAATGGCTCAAATATCTTTGGTAAAATATCCGCAGAAATCCCATGACCTGAATCGCTTATTTGAATTATAATGTTGTTTTTATCCTCACTTGTTTGTATGCTAATTATGTCCCCATCTGTAATTGCATGATTTGCATTTGTTATCATGTTGTTAAATACAACTTTTAGTTTTTCTTTATCACAAATAATTTTTATATTTTCAGATAAAGATTTTATTTCAACATTTGAACTGTTTGAAATTACCTCTTTGATAATATCTAAAATATGACATTGCGATAACACCAATGATCTAGGTTTGGTAAAGTCAAGAACTTCATTAATTTGATGTGTCATTCTTCCAACGGCTCGCTGCATTCTTTCTAAACGGGCTATAGTTTTTTCATCACACTTTACATCTTGTTTTATTGCCTCAACACCGCATTGTATTACTGCTAATGGATTTCGTAAATCATGTGCAATTCTTGCAGATAACTCCCCTATAGCTTCTAGTCTCTCAGAGCCTGGAGAGTTGACATGTTTTGTGGACTGTATTATTTGTCTAGTCGTATCGTTTTTTGTCGTTTTTTTACATATAAAGAAAAGTATGTGTTTAGATCTCACACAAAATATTCCAATAATGTCAGATGATTTTTGAGCCTACTTTTTTAATAATTTATCATATTCATCATTTCTTAAAAGATTGGTTTGACTTGTTTTAGGTAATGCTGATAATACACGATTAATTCAAGAAATTTTTTAAGATAAATTTTAATGTGCCAACCCATATGATTTTTAAATTATTTTACCTCTATTTGTACACTGAAATTATAAATTCACTCCGTATGATTTTTAATCTGTTTCAAAAATTTAGTTAATTATGGGTCTATTCAAGCGAAATAAAGAAAAAGAAAATCAGACCAAGTGTGATGAGTGTGGTTTGGAGTGCCATGATCCTGAACGACTCAAAAGACACACAAAAAAAGCACATGGTAACATTCCTGAAAAGAAACTTGATCCAAATTCAGGTGCCGGTGGTACGTGGTAGTCTTGGAATTAAACACTAGTCAAAAAACAGGTCTTGTATTTGGTGGTATCTTTGCAGTAGTAGTAATAGTAATGTCTACTATGGTTTTTCCATTTTGGAATTTGATTCGAGAAGATGTTTTTGAGGAAGTATTAATTTTGAATAATGATAATGGAAGGTGTTATGTAGAAACTGTGGATTCAATTCCAAAAATTATTGATAATTGTAATTTACAACCTGGAGATAAGGCCCAGATAAAGTATGGTAAGGGTCTTGCATGGGCAACTATAATTGAAGCGTAGTTAATATTTTGATTGTGTGTTAGAATATTATGGATTGTATCTTTTGTAAAATAGTTGCTGGCCAAATTCCAACAAAAATAATTGGACAAACATCTCACTCTATTGCATTTTTAGATGCATTTCCGCTTGCCAAGGGTCACACACTAGTAATTCCAAAATATCATTATGCAAAAATTCAAGACATGAATACTGAGGAAAACTCTGATTTGTTTTCACTTGTACATGATGTTCTTCCAAAAGTAGATGAATTAACTGGCTCTACACTAGTTGCAGTTCATAATGGCAAAGAAGCTGGACAAGAGATTCAACACGTTCATGTTCATCTAGTTCCTCGAAGTAAGGATGATTCTGCAGGTCCAATTCACAGTATGTTTGAGCCAAAAAAATTTTCTGATTCTGAGATTCAAGAAATTTACAAAAAACTAGTTTCTCAGTAAGGAAACAATCTCTCTTTAGTATCCAAGTTCTCTACAGTTATTGCCTTTGTAGGACATGTCTCTGCTGCATTCATTATTTTATTTACCCCTGCACCCTTTGGGTTGATGACTGACGATTTTGGATTTGATTTTGAATTCTTGTTGATTAGAAATACATCGGGTGCAATAATTTCACAACTACAGCATCCTATGCACAAACTTTTATCGACATCGACAAAGAGATTGGGTTGTTCTTGAGGCTCTTTTGCCTTTTCATATTCACCGTGTTTTCCATCAGCCCGTACACGTGCATTATATTCTTCCCAAAATTTCTTTTCGTACTCTCTCCAAAATGTAGGATCTCCCTCTTCAAACTCCCGTGTGTATCTACTCCAATCTTCTTCAGGAATTTTGTCCCCCTTTGGAGCCCCCCACTGTGATTTTTTTTCATAATTGTTTTTGTTTTCGCTTTTCTTGTTTTCTGTTGTACTAAGATCATTTGAATCGTGATTTTTCTTTAGATGATTGTATGCTTCAGTAACTTTTTTGAATTCAATTCCTTCTTTTTGACTGGTATTTTTGTCTGGATGAAATTCAAGTGCTAACTTTCTATATGCAGCTTTTATCTCATCCCATGATGAGTCTGGCTTTACATTCAATGCTTTGAGGGCTTGATATGTATTCACTGTGGTGTGTCGTTTTTCATATCTTAAAAACAATTACACACTAGTAGACGGCGTTACTGGTTTATTCTAATATGATCTCGTCTTCTGGTTTCCATGCTGGTTCCACTATACATAAAAATCGAAGATTTACAGAACCACAATTCTCAATACACTGCGTTGACATTGGCGGGACATAACAAGAGTCATCTTTTTTTAACTATGTGTGATTCTTCATTAATTTTTAAAACTGCTTCTCCTTCTAAGATGTAATAAATCTCAGATGA
>NZ_AHJG01000317.1:0-3112 GCF_000241145.1 Candidatus Nitrosarchaeum limnium BG20
ATTTTGATCTTTTTTTCGTCTTTTTCATTGAGCATCTGAAGTGCCTTTTGTAATTCTTTTTCTCTAAGTGAATCGATGTTTTTGAATACGTCTTTTACAAGTGGTTCTGCATCCAGTCTTTTCATTGAAGCCTCTAGTACAGATAATTCTTCACTAATTATATTTTCAACGCTTTTTACCTTGTTTAATCGTGTTTTCATATTCTTTTCAACCATTTCTGCAATTTGATCCAGATTCATCAGCTTTACCCTTCCTACTGTTGCAACTTTCTCATCAACTGTTCTTGGATTTGATAAATCTAAAATCATCATTCCATTTTTTCTCTCTTTCATTGCTTTGATTATTCTCTCTTGTGTAACTAGAAAGTATGGTGCAGTTGTAGCAACAAACAAAACATCATATTTTTCAAATCCTGAAAGGACCTCTTCAAATTTTATTGGTTTGCCTCCCATAGTTTCACAAAATGCCTGAGATCTTTGAAGTGTTCTGCTAGTTACTACAAAATCATACCCTCTACGTCCAAGTGATTTTGCAACAAGTGTTGATACTTCTCCTGTTCCAATTAACAAAATCTTCTTTAGTTTTAGCTCGTCAATGTTTTCTTCAGCAAGTTTGACTGCCATTGAACCTACAGAAATTCCACCTCGATTAATTCCAGTTGAGTTTCTAATTCTAGTTCCAATCCGTATTGCTTTATCAAATAGGTTGTTAAGATGTTGGCCAGATGCTTTTGCATTTCTAGCTGCTGTGATAGAGTTTTTTATCTGTCCCAGAATTTGCTCTTCACCTACTACCATTGAATCGAGTCCAGATGTAAGTTTTAGTAAATGATGCAGTGCTTCCCCATTTTCTACAAATTCTATATTTTCCTTAAATGCTTCTTCTTCTAATCCTGTCAATGATGCCCAAGTTTTTTTAATTTTATTGATATCGTAATTTTGTGCTTTTCCAAATAACTCTATTCTGTTACATGTTTGAATTATGACACACTCATCTAACCCTGAATGTTCCTTGAATTGATCATACGCATTTTCTAAATCTCTAATGGTGAATCTTTCAAGAATATGAATTGGTGAATTACGAAAAGTAACACGTGCATTTATTATGTTTTGGTTCATTTCCAATTCCTCAATATTGTGATTGCTTGCTTTTCAGCTTTTTTCAACTTTCCATCTTTTATTAACTGTTTAATCTCTTTATCGTTCATTATGCTTCGCAAATACATTTTTCTTTCATTTTGAGTTGCGATCACCTTTCTTGCCAATTCTCTTGCTTTGTTTTGAATTTTTATCTGATTAATGTCCTCTTTTGTTATGATTTTTTTAAATATCTTCTCTGATTCTTCTTTTAGTTTTTTTGACATAGCTGGACTTCTTCCACCAGTGAATATTGCTATCTGAATTATATTCGCAAAATCGATTATTGCGGGATTTGAAAAATCACTTAATTCTGGATTATCTGAGCTATATGCTATGATTTTTTTCTTTTTGGCATAATTGATAATTTTCTGATTTAATTTTTTATCATTGGTTGTTGTGATTATCATGTATGGCGTGTGTGTTAAAAAAATATTCATATTTTGTATTTTCTGTTTTTTGAATTTTATTTTTTTATTTTTCACTAGCGTCTTTATTTGATTATTTATTGCACTGCTGATTACTAAAATCTGACAGTTTTCTCTTAGCAGTGAATTAATTCGCTTTAAAGCTTCATTTCCTCCCCCTATTACAATGACTAATCTGTCATGCAGATTGAGATGAACTATCACCGATCAAAATGACCCCAGTTTCTATTTATAGATTCGATAAAACCATAATTTTCCAGCTACATTTTTAATTGAAAGACATAGTAATTGAGATATTGGCTCAATCCATGGATGAACTGGATAAAGAGATCTTAAATGAGATTCAATGGACTTTTCCTCTAACTCCAAAACCATTTGATGACATTGCAACAAAGTTTGCAACTACTCCTGAAATAATTAAATCTCGTTTACTAAATCTTAAAAAAATTGGTGTTCTTCGACAACTTAGTGCAATATTTGATACACGACGACTAGGTTACAAAAGCTCGTTGGTTGCAATGGAGATTGAACCAAGTCAATTAGAACATGTAGCAAATCAAATTAATCGTCATCCTGGTGTAAGCCATAATTATGAACGAGATCATCAGTTTAATTTATGGTTCACGTTAGCAGTACCTCCAGGTTCTGATTTGAAAACAGAGGTTGACAAGTTTTCAGTGTTGAAAGGAATTAAAAAAGTAAGAATGTTGCCTACTATTCAATTATTTAAGATTGGAGTAAAATTGGATATGGTTGATGAAAAAAAACATGATATTGCACCATCAGAAGAAAAAAAGGAAATTAAAAACATAAAGTTTGTACCTTCGGAGGAAGACAAAGAGTTTATCCGTGAATTGCAAAAAGACATGGAGATAACTGATAGGCCCTTTCTAAACTCTGCAAAAAAATTAGGACTAACTGAAGAACAATTATTTGAAAAAATGAAATATTATGAAAGTATTGGTGTGATGAGAAGATTTGCTGCAATCTTAAGACATAGAGAGGTTGGATTTACGGCAAATGGTATGATTGTGTGGAATGTGCCGAATAATAAAATTCTCGAAGTTGGTACAAAGTTAGGTGCCTTTCCTCAAGTAAGTCATTGTTATCAAAGACCAACCTATCCTGATTGGCCATACAGTGTATTTTCCATGATTCATTGTAAATCTGAAGATGAAGCAGAAGAAATGGCAAAGACAATTCAAAACCAAATCCATGTTGATGATTATAAAATATTGTTTAGTACTCGTGAGTTTAAGAAGACAAGAGTAGAATATTTTGTTGAAAGTAGTTTTAGTTTAGAAGAAACAATCCCAATTTCTTAAAACTCATTTTCATCGTGTCCAACTACATGAATTGTGCAAAAATACTGGTCATTCATGTTACAATAATAGGCTGAATTATCCCCGCATATTCTACAGGCTGGTTTCTCATCATGTTTGGATAGTTTTGTATGGTATAGTTTACTTCTAGTTACAATGATTGAATCTTTGTATATTCTTGAAATGTTTGAAAAATATTCTAAATCTTGTGGGTCTAGCTCTTTTT
>NZ_AHJG01000316.1:0-8138 GCF_000241145.1 Candidatus Nitrosarchaeum limnium BG20
GGCCTGATGTTGGGGCTGCGTCAAATCTGTCAGCTCTGTTGGTAGTTGTTGTACCAACAATGTTTCCATATGCTGTTGTAGCTGGACAAATTGTGCTTGATGGACCGTCTGTGTATTTAATGTCGATATCAGCTTCGAATATTCCTGCGTCTGGTGAAATTTCTGTCATTGGACCGAATTGTCTGGTTGCATTGGCGTTGTTATCATCAACGTCAATTGGGCCTGGCAATACAGCATCACCACCGGCATAGCCTAGTACGACTACTGAAGAGCCTCTGAGAACAGAGACTTTAACAGGTCCTACTGGTTTGGTTGCGGAAGTGGTGTTTTGACCGATTTTGTCTTCACCGGATGCGGATACATCAAAGTCTGGATCGTTTACTCTGACGTGAATAGTTAGATCTCCGTCTGCCAAGAACTCACCACCGCCAGCTTGCAGTCCGGATGTTGAATCCATTCCAGTCTGGTGTATTGGGAAGATAGATCTTCCAGATGGTGTAGTTACTGTGGTAGTAGCAAAGTTTGATGGGATACCAAATGGTACCGGATAAACTGTTCTATCAAGACTTACTGATCCTGTGTTTGCACGTACACCTGCGGAATCACCTACTTCGATGGTTTCGCCAGATGCATCTCTAAAGTCAACATAGTTGACTTCGATGTCAAGACCAGTTACAGTTGTAGCTGTAGTGGCGCTTGGTGCACACCATAATGATGGAATTTGGAAGTCACCGACAAATGTACCTGTTGCAGGTCCTGTTTCAACTAGAGTGAATCCAGTTGCACCTAAACCTGTATCAGTTACGCCTGCGTTACTTAATGAAGTAGCGCATGCACTGTTTGCTGCTGGTGATGTCCATTTTGAATCATCAAATGTGATGTCTAGTAATCTACCTAAGTCATCATTGTTAGATAGTCTAACTGATGTGGAGTTGTTTCCAACAACATCTTTTAGTCTACCTAGGTTTGAGACTACGGTATAGATATCAATAAGATCAGAGTCTACGTTAAGATCTACGTCTTGCACTGTTACAGTGACTGTGTCAGCTGTCTTGAAGTTATGACTGTTAAATGAAACAATACCTGAGTGAGCTGGAGCTGCTTGTTGAGCTGATACTTGAGTTGTAACACCATCTGCACCTAAGTCATTATAGTTGACTCTTGGAGAATCTTCATTATCCAAGTCTTCAATTACGATGAAAGTTGGATCATCTGCAATTGGAGAAAGGTTAGCGTATGTGCTAGCATCAAGAATATTCAACTGATTCAACATGATATACTCTACAGTACCTGCAAAGGTACTAGTGTTATCACCTGTCTCTTCTAATTCGAATCTGATGATTTGGTTGGCAATTCTTTCGTTTTGCTTCAATCCATCATTTAAGAATCCATAAGAGAAGAAGTCAGCGACAATTGCATCAGAAGTTGATGGTAATACCAAATTGCCTCCGTTATTTACAAACAACAATCCAACATGGTTAGATGCGGCTGTTCCAGTTGCAAATATTCGTGCATTTGATGCTGTTGCATTTAATATTGTCAAGCTTTGTGGGCTGACATTATCAGCAATTAGCAATGCACCGACACCGGTATTAGTAACACCAGCTGAAGTAATGATTCTTCCATTTGCTGTTGTACTGTTTAGCAAATAGACATCAAATGTACTTGTGGTATTGAAACTTCTAAGATCTAAGTTTAAGAAGTTAAATCCATGGAAAGTACCTCCAATTGGGTTTCTGATTGTTTGTCTAAGGTCACCGATAGTTGTTCCTAATTCTACAACAAGTGCATTTGTGTAACGTGGTTCAATACTAGTAGAGTTACTTACAATAGCTCTCTCACTAAACTTCTGCACATTTATTGTTGCAGTAGCGTTAGGAGAACCATGTAAAGATGATATTATACCAGTTGATGTAGTACCAGTGAAATTAACCCAAACACCTCTTTGTGCATTTGTTAATCCAGTACCATTTTCACCAATTGTAAATGGATCACCAGTTATTAATGCTGGAATCAATGTTACGTTTGGATCAAAGACATCAAGGTCTTCATCAGCTCTACTATTCTTGTTAGCGTCACCATCAACTAATGTGATTGGAATCTCTTCTCCAGAGTTCCATTCAGTATCAGATGGAGAAATGCTTATTGTTGCAAAGTCAAATCCTACTAAGACAGTTCTTGGTACCTCGTTATAATTGATAGTTGCAGATGTGCCTCTTGCGGCATTGTCTGTAACTTTGATTACAGACGTATCTGACTCATCATATGTACCAAAGATACCAGAGTTTGGTCCTTGTTCAGTAATCGTGATAGGTTGGCTATTTCGACCTAAGATGGTTCCTCCGTTAGTGACTGTACATGTTTTTGCATCTTGACTACAAGAATTGACAACTGTGTCATCGTTATCTTGTATTGTCAAGACTGCGTTTGCAGCACCTTGTGGATTAGCATTTACGATCAATACACCGTTTGTTTCGACCATTAATGATGATAATGATGGTTTAATGTTGATAATACCATTTGCAACACTAGCTCCGGCATTCTGACCGTTTTCGTTAAAGACTTGGTAGTTGGTTGACAATGTTGTTCTAGCAGCTTCGTTAGCTCCTAAAGCAGTTGCATTGGTACCAAATGTCCATGAATCTTCATCGGTTGGGTCAATGTTTAACCAGAGATCTGTGATGGTAGTATGGATTTGGGATTTTTGAGTATACTTTACTTTATCTAAAGAGGTGTTAGCAAATTGATCAACTGTATCAAAAGTTAGTGTTGTTGATTGAACACCACCACCTTTGTTATAGCTGACAATAACGTTACCACCTACACTTAGACTGTAAAGTTGAATGAATGGCCATAGACCATCATCTTTTAATCCTATTTGTCCAACTCCGTTTCCTGTTGCACTATTGGTGTTAATTGTCTTTGCTTCTCTTACTACGTTCATTACTCTTCCCTCAACACCAGAAGCAGCTGTTGTGCCTGTGTGTGTTGAGTTTGCCTTAATGGCAGTAGCACCATTAAAGGATGTATCACAGGCTGTAGCTGTTGCGGTTCCGTTAGTACCGAATGATGATCCGGTAGATCTAACTGGAATTGCAACACCTACTGTATCTGTAAACATACCAAGATTGTTGCTACTGTGTAATGCAAGTGATGCTTGACTACAAAACTGTCCGAAGTCTAATCCAAAGCCTCCAGGTGCAGTTATTGTTGTCTGATCAGCAGTTCTTGCTTGAGTATTGTCTGCAAAGTAACCATACCAGTTTCCATCTACGGCTTGAGCCATTCTAAGCTTTTTACCGTTGACTTTAACATCTGGTTCACCTTTACCTTCATTAGTATCATTAATCGAAGAATCTATCACAACTACTTCAACGACCTGAGGTCCTGACATGTAGTTATTGAACTGTGAGTTTTCTGCGGATACAAATAAGTTAGCATTAGCTGCATGAGCTGCTGGCATCATAGATGGAGCAACAATCGTCATACTGCCTGCTAACATAATTGTCATTAATGTAAGACTAGTTATTTTTCGTCCTATTTCGTTATTCATGTTATTGACTTTTCTCTTTAAAATTTGTATATAAGGCTAATGGACGAATTGTCCACAATTCGATTATTTTTTGAGATTTTTTTATTAAAATATCATATTTTGTAAAATTTTCATATATTTGTGATATAAAAATTATATTTTAACCATTTTTCTATAATATGATCGTTAATTTTTTTATTATTTTATAATAATTAATGTAATTTTTACAGACTATTCTTTGCATTCATTTCACTACCAAGCAGTCTTTTGTATAATAATATAGCATCATCTTCATCTTTTGATCCCACTATAACTGCAGAGCCTTTTTTCATAAAACTAACAGAAAGATCATTTGTTCTCATCGATAATCCCAAATCACCGAGATTTTCTACTATGAATCCTTGTTTTTTTGCAATTAGAGTAATTTTGTTTGTATCAACATCAAAGGTATTAGTCGGTGTAATAGAGTATGTTCTTTTTCCACGATTTCTTCCACATAGTTCTTCTAGAATCAATTCTTTTTTTGGTGTAGTTGTAATTTTTCCTGTTCCACAGATTGGGCATTCTTCAGCTCTAAATGTTCTAGTACTTGTGAAATCAAGATTTTCCAAATCAATATGAAGAATTCTTTGTGACAAACTTGGTTTTTTTCCAATAATAATTTTTACAGCTTCTGCTACTTCAATTCCCCCAACAATTGAAAGTATTGATGGATGTACTCCTTCAATACTACAAGTGGGCATTGTATCTTCGTTTAGTTCGGGAAACATGCAATAGTAACATGCAGATTCTTTTGGAAGAATCGTAAATACTTGTCCTGATACTCCAACTGCAGCACCAGTAACAAAAGGGATTCCAAATTTTACACAAGCATTGTTTAGTGCGTATCTTGCATTAACACTATCAAGTGCATCAATTACAACATCACATCCTTGAACTACATCAAGTGCAGTATAATCATTTATTGAAATAGCTAATGCTTCGATTTTACAATCAGGATTTAATTTTTGTAATTTTTTTGAAGCTATTTCTACTTTCACTTGTCCAACATCGGATTCATCAAACATTGTCTGTCTATGTAGATTGGATAATTCTATTACATCTCTATCAACGATTCTCAAAGTACCAACACCCATCGCAGCTAGTCTTGATGTTATAGGATTTCCCAATCCACCAACGCCTACAACACATACTTTAGAGTTTTTTAGTTTTAATTGACCTTGATATCCAATCTCTTCTAGCATCACTTGTCTTGAGAATCTATCCAGTTCTTTTGAAGACAATTCATTAGAACCACCAGCAACTGCAGGTAAAATATAGATATCATTTCCATCTACAAGTATGGTTTCCATACCACCAGAAAATTTTGCATTCTTTCCATTAATGTAGATGTTAATCAGAGATCTTGGAGTACCATCACTTTCCAAAACTCTTCGCTTAAAGTCATCTCCCATTATTTCAGATACTTTGACAAATGCATCTTGCAAAGAATCTGCCGAAATTTCTATTTTTTTCTCACCACCACCAGAATTAAGAACAGATGGAATGGTAAATGTGATGTTTGCCACTAGTTTACTACCGCCGATATAAGAGATACGTCTGCTTTCATTATTTTTGGTTTTTGCAATACTTGCATTATTGCTTCAGTTGCCTTGAGTCCGTTTCCAGTGACGTAGCATACTACAGAATCGTTTTTGTCAATTTTTCCCTGCTCTACCATCTTTTGCAGCACAGCTACTGAGACACCACCTGCAGGCTCTGTGAATATCCCTTCAGTCTTTGCCAAGAGCAGTATTGCATCTAAGATTTCTTGGTTGTTGCATTCCTCGGCAAATCCATTGTACTGTTTGAGTCTTTTTAGAACATATCTGCCATCACCAGGATCACCAATTGCCAAACTCTTTGCAATGGTGTCAGGATTCTCTACTGGAATTACTTCCTTGGAGTTTTTCTTAAATGCATCAACTATCGGAGCACATCCATGTGGTTGTGCTGCTATCATGTGCATGTTTGCTACATTGTTTAGTAATGATACTTGTTGTAGTTCTTCAAATCCCTTACATATTGCATTAAGCATTGCACCACTGCCAACTGGAACTATTAATTGATCAGGGACTTGCCAATCTAGTTGTTCTGCAACTTCGTATGCAAGTGTTTTAGAGCCTTCTACATAATGAGAACGCATGTTAATATTTACAACTCCAATTCCTTTGCTGTCACCTATTTGTGCAGCTATTCTGTTTGCATCATCATATGTTCCATCAACTGCAATGTAATTTGCGCCATAGGATAACGCCTGTGCAATTTTTGCCATTTCTATGTTGCTTGGTGCAAATACATGACAAGGTAATCCAGCTTTTGCTGCATGTGCAGCAGTTGCAGATGCCAGATTACCAGTAGATGCACAACCAACTGCAGATAATCCAAATTCCTTTGCTTTGGATATTGCAACACCTGCTGGTCTGTCTTTAAATGAAAACGTTGGATTTACAGAATCATTTTTTATGTAAAGATTGTTGAGTCCTAATTTTTTTCCAAGATTATCAGCCTTGATAAGAGGTGTCATTCCCGCACCAATGCTGACAATATTAGATTTGTCCTCTATTGGAAGTAATTCAAAGTATCTCCAATAGGTATGATCGCGATTTGTAAACGTATTTTTGGTGATTGCTGGAAAATTGTACTTGACATCAAGTGGGCCAAAACACTCATCGCAGATATACTTGAATGCAGTACTATACTCTTTTTTGCATTCTCTGCATTGCAGTGAAGTTCTAGCCAAGATCAATCCTTCCCTTTAGAGCATACATAAAAAATCCTAATATCAAGTTAAGTGTCACTTAACTTTTACACATTAAAAATATACTGATATACGTACTAATCTTTATTAAAAATTTAGTTAATTTAGAAATTTCTGATAAAAAACTAGAGAAAACAGATTTTATTTCAATTTACCAATTATAAGGAAGGTTTTTAGATATTTCTAGAAAGTAAAACTCATGAAAAAAGGGCTAGTCATCGGTATTACAAGTATTAGCGTTATTGTAGTTATTGCGTCCATACTTTTGGTGACTTCTCCAAAATCAAACGTAATTGAGACAGATAAAACATTAGATAACATAGTAAAGCCAGAAAAAGAGGAAATACAAGTAGAAAATGTATTAAATAATCTAAAAAATACAGAAACTAATAGCTCAGAGATTCAAAAAAAATATGATGAACTAGAAAAGATTGATTTAGAAAACGAGTATTCTCCAAAACCAAGAGAGTGGATAACTTCAGGACCATTTCAAATTGATCGAAGCAAGTATGCCATTGGAGAAAAGATTTTCCTAGTATTAGGAGGATTGGGTCCAGAAGAAAAAGGTCAGATTGCGGTTATGAGACCACTTAATGCAACTCATTACTCAGTGTATCTAACAATTCCATTTGACGGTGCTAAAAAATCTGCATTCAATTACTATCTAGAACCTCAGATTTCAAAGGCTAAAGAAATATGTTCAGTTAATGATCTAACAGGAAAGTGGACAGTGGTTTTTAGAGGAACAAATTATCCGAATCTAAATTTTGAGATAACAAAAGAGGTTGTACCAGGTACAAAGATAGAACCTGTATGTTAAATTACTTTTCTAAATTATTGTGAAAGCAAACTCTCTCACCTGTATGACAGGCGGGTCCAGATGGTTCTACAAGATAAATAATTGCATCAGAATCACAATCGACTAAAATCTCTTTTATTTTTTGTGTGTTACCGGATTCCTCTCCTTTCATCCAAAGTTTATTTCTAGAACGGCTCCAAAACCAAGAGTTACCAGTTTTTTTGGTAAGCTCTAATGATTCCTTATTAGTGTAAGCAAGTGTAAGTACGTCTTTGGTATTTGCATCCTGAACAATTACTGGTACCAATCCATCACTTTTAGCAAAATCAATATCATCAATTAATTTTTTCATTATTTTAAATCACAAAGTATTGTTTATAATCTTACAGGGATTTTTTTCTCTTTTAGATGCATCTTTACGCCGTTTACTCCATGAGTTTGATAATGAAATATCGAGGCTGCCAATGCAGCATCAGCGTTTGATTCTTTGAAAACATTTACCATATCATCAGGTGTGCCACAGCCACCAGAAGCAATTACTGGTATGGATACAGAGTTGACGATTTCTCTAGTCAATAAAATATCATAACCATCTCTAGTACCATCTTTGTCAATACTAGTAAGAAGTATCTCACCAGCGCCTAGATCATCAGCTTTTTTTGCCCATTCTATGGCATCAATCCCAGTTCCTTGCTTCCCTCCAAAAATAAATACCTCAAACCAGAATTGTTTTCCATTCTCAGAAAAGATGTTTTTTTCATTTTGAATATCAAAATTTCTTTTAGCATCAATTGCTACAACAACACATTGCCTTCCAAATAGTTCCATTAGTTCAGTGATAACTGCTGGATTATTTATTGCGCCTGTGTTAATTCCTACTTTATCAGCACCATTAAGTAAAATATTTCTTGCATCATCTAATGACTTTACACCACCACCGACTGTAAATGGGATGTCAATTACAGATGCAACGTTTCTAACCAACTCCTTGAGTGTCTTTCTTTGTT
>NZ_AHJG01000315.1:0-1364 GCF_000241145.1 Candidatus Nitrosarchaeum limnium BG20
TGTTATCTGAAATGGAACAAATTAACAAAGTGTCTGATCCTGATCTGGCAATTCTTGTAATAGATGGAACTATCGGACAGCAATGTTTCAATCAAGCCGAAGCATTTCATAAAACAATTCCTGTTGGAGGAATTATCATAACAAAATTAGATAGTTCTGCAAAAGGTGGTGGTGCAATTGCGGCTTCTGCAGCTACTGGTGCACAAATCATGTATGTTGGAACTGGAGAACGAATTGATGATTTAGAAAAATTTTCCCCGACTAGATTTGTTGGTAGATTACTCGGCATGGGTGATATCCAGGCAGTGCTAGATTTGGCAAAAAGATTAGAAAATGAAGGGGATGACGTTCGATTAAAAAGAATTTCCAGTGGAAAAATGAATATGGATGACTTTTTCTATCAATTAGAAGAAGTCACAAAGGTAGGCTCACTGAAAGGATTTCTCGATAACATGCCTGGACTGTCTGGCATGGTAAAAGATGATCAATTAGATCAAATGGAAGGAAGAGTATCCAAATGGCGATTCATTATTCAAAGTATGACTAAAGAAGAAAAAGCTGATCCTGATCTTTTGAATTCATCCAGAATTAAAAGAATTTCACGAGGATCTGGTTGGCCTGAACATGAAGTAAAGGAGTTACTCAAAAATTATAAAAATTCAAAAAGTATGATGAAGGCCTCAAAAGGAAGACAGATGCAAGGTACACTCCGTCGTATGGGATTTGGATAATACTTCATAGATTATTAAATCAAAAATTAAAATGACTCCTCTCAAAGAAATCATTCCTATCTCAAATGAAATTCTAAAATCTTATGATCTTTGTGATAGCTGCTTGGGTAGGTTATTTTCTAAACAAATGAATCTATCATCAAACAAAATATTGGGAAAAAAATTAAAAATTCATGCAAAGCATTCTTTTAAAAAATGTTTTATCTGTAAAAATCTTTTAGATAATTTAACCTCCTATTTGAAATTGATGCTGGAGTATTCTGCAAAATATGATTTCTCATCAATCGTAGTTGGCGCTTTGATCAAACCATCAATAATTGACAGAGATGACTATATTAGATCTAAATACAAACTACGAGGAATTGATAGTGTTAAGACAGATATAACAAAAGAACTTGGAAAACAATTCATTAAAAAAACAAAGAAGATAATTGATTTTCAAAATCCTGACCTTACCTTTACTGTAAATTTTAAAGATGAATCATGTCAAATTCGCTCAAAACCTCTTTTGTTTCATGGTAGATATACAAAATCTCATCGAGGAATCCCACAAAAACAAAAATCATGTGTAAATTGTTTAGGTAAAGGGTGTCGAGTCTGTGATTTTCATGGAATCTCTGAGTATGATAGTGT
>NZ_AHJG01000314.1:0-2242 GCF_000241145.1 Candidatus Nitrosarchaeum limnium BG20
CGCTTTTAATTTTCTTGATTATTATATTCCATTTTTTATAATCTCCAATCTTTGCTAGTTTCATTCTCTCAATGATCTCTAGTGTTTTTGTGATATCTATTGATTTGACCATTTATAGCTAGTTTGCTTGTGTAGCTTTTAATTCGTATGAGGGCCATGTGTTGTAAAGATCATCTATCTCTTTCATATCAGAAGAATTTAGATACTTTCCATCTGATATTGCTGCAAATGTTTCAATTTCTTCTACGCTAACAACCGTTGGTAATACCGATGCAATTGCTTTTTTTGATAAGATGAATTTTATTGCAAATTCTGTAATGTTTAATCCGTTTCGTTCTGCAATTGGTCTGAATTGCTCTACTTTTTTTAATGCCTCTTGCCTCCATTCTTGTTTTCTGTCTTTTCGGTGATCATTGCTTGGGATGACTGTTTCTGCCTTTACTTTTCCTGTGAGAATTCCTGATGCATCTGGAACTCTGACTAAAATACCCACATTTTGTTTTTCTGCTTTTTGAATTAATTCATTTCCAGGTGTTTGCTCTAAAATGTTGTATACCGTTTGTACTCCTGAGACACTTTTTCTTTCCATTGCCTCTAATCCTTCTTTTGTCCATCCAATTGCTGGACCTAATGCTACTTGTGATGTCTTTATTTTTCCTTCATCAATTAATTTATCAAACATCTCAAAAGTAGCATCATTTCGAATATGATTTAATTTTGGATTGTGCATTCCATAGGAATCAATATAATCAGTTTGTAATCTTTTTAATGATGCATTAAGTGCTTTTTGCGTAAACTCTGGTTCAAAGCTCTGTGGTAACTCTGCATGACCTATTTGTTCAACATTGGCAAAATCATATCCGTATTTTGTTGAAATCACTACCTCATCTCGCATTCCTTTGAATACCTGGCCGATTAGTTTTTCACTAATTCCTTTACCATACATATCCGCAGTTTCAAAAAAGTTAATTCCTAAATCATATGCTTTTTTTAACATTCGTTTTGCTTCATCTTCTTCAATTTTTTTACCCCACCAATCAAGGCCAATTGTCCATGCCCCAAATCCTATTTCGGATACTTTGATTCCACTTTTTCCTAATGTTCTGTATTTCATCTTATTATCTCCTTGAATTCTTCTAGTTTTGATTCAGTTTCTTTATCGCTCAAAACTGCTTTTCCAACTGGAATTTCTTCATTTATGTTTATCCAAGATTTGCAGCCCTGATACTCCGATTTTAGTGGGGTATTTACTTTGGGAATTTTGTAGACTTTTAAAAAAACTGCTTTAATGGGATTCTCTGGTTTCCAATTCTTTCTTTCATTGATGTATGAATCACTCCAGATGTGAAATTTTGATAATTTCTTTATTGTTTCATCTAATGAAATATCTGCCTCCGATAATATCTCTGCATATGATGTGATTCTATTGAATCCTGTTTTTGGTGGATTGATTTTTACTTGCTCCAAATATTTGTGAAATTCTGGTTTTATGTGATTATAATCTTGATGCTCCTGTGTTGGAAATAATGGAAATTTTTTTGTTTCTATTTTAAATCCTGATGCAACATCTAGTATTCCACCTTTTCTTAATAGAACTGTCTGAACGCCATCTTCAAGTGCTGCAACTACTGTGGCCCATTCTTTTAGTGATTCCACTACCCCATACTTCCTATTAATGGAACAATGTCTTTTTTAACACAAACAATCATTGGAATGTCATTTTTGACATATCTTGAAACTCTTGTTTCTCTTAAATCCATTATGAGATCTTGGAAATCTCTTATTTCATCTACTTCAAATGCTAACATGAAATCTTCGTCATGAATTCCAAAAGAGTATGTTGTGTTTAGAATGATCTGAGGATATTTTTTACTTACTTCTATATGCTCATCCATTATTGATTGTCTTTCTTCTTTTGGTAGTAGATACCATTCTCTAGTTTTTGTAAAAGGGTATACTATTACATGCTTTTTCATCTCTGCATCTGAAACAAACCCTAGTGGTTTTCCTTTTTCTACATAGATTGATGGTCTTGTACATGATAGATATGTTCTTGATGGAATGATATATTTTCCAAAAACAGTTGTGTATAATTTTGCTATTGCATTTTGAATCTCCTCTACTGTTTTTGCTGCAAACCAAAACAAGAAATCGGCATCATCTCTTAATCCTAATGTGGAGTATGTTCTGAATTTTATTCCTGAATTTTTTAGCACAATCTCTACTTCTTTAGCTGATTCTT
>NZ_AHJG01000313.1:0-805 GCF_000241145.1 Candidatus Nitrosarchaeum limnium BG20
AGTTACATTAAACTCATTTTCCAAGTGATCGCCCGTACCTTGATTAGATTTGAATATCAAGTGGCCTGCTAACTTTTCATCTGTTTTCAATATCTTGGTTGCATGAAGTAGCGTATCTATATTTTCACCACGTATTCCATAAAAAACAGGATCAGGTCCATGCGGAGTAATCAATACTCGATTTTTTTTGTTATCAAAACTGTTAAAGGTATTAGGCTGTGTTTTTTCTTGCATTGTTTTTACACTTGTAGCAGAAAGTTTTCTATCTTTTCCAAATTTGGAGTTTTTTCTGTAACTTAATAATTCCAATGTGTGATCTTTAAAATCATAACCTATTGCACCGATTGCACCTACAAGACCTTGACCGTTTCCTTTGTAAAAAAATTCAATGTTGTTTTTTCTTGCAAATTTTTTTGCTTGATTTCTATTAATTAATTGCCATAATGCTAATTTGCTAAATTTTGTAAAGTGTTTTGGAATTTCATTCTCATAAAATACAAGTCCAGGATTTGCACCATTATTTATATCAGAATATTTTTTTACAAGATGTTTGATTTTTCCTTTGATTTTTGATGGATTTTTTGTCCTGATTTTCATAGAAACAGCTCCATTTCCTCTTGTTTTCCAAGGAATGTTAGGGTTGAATCTGACAAGTTTTGGAAAATCAAGAAATTCAGTTTCTTGTTTTTTTAATACATCAACAATTTTGTAAGCAAGAAAAGTTGTGCACATTCCTTTTGGTGAATCAGTATCATCAAAACCAATATTCAATATGTGTGAATCAGTCATAAACAAATTATAGGAA
>NZ_AHJG01000312.1:0-1165 GCF_000241145.1 Candidatus Nitrosarchaeum limnium BG20
GATTGATCATATTTTTTTAAATGGATTAAATATTTTGAACTTAAAAATATATATGAATTATAATTTACTAAGTTAATTTAGAAATTTTGTTTTTAATTCCAAGATGTTCAAGTTTATTTTCAAGTAATTTGATGTTTCCAGAAGTAAATATTTGTAAACAATTTCTTTTTTTACTTTGATTAGAATACTTTCGTTTTAGTTTTTTAGCTAATAGAATGCTTGGATCTAGAAAAGTCACAGTAGGAAAAACATCTTTTAAAAATTTTAAAAGAAATGGTAAATGTGTACTAGACAATATTACTACATCTATATTGTTTTTAATTAACATGGAACTAAGAGTTTTTTCGATTATGGTTTTGCAAGACTCTGGATTTGAATAAAATTTTCCTGATTCAACTAATTCAACTAACGCTGATGCGTTTATTTTGAAAATTTTTAATCCATTTGTATTAAATAAATCTAAATATTTTTCAAGTAATTTACTCTTTACAATTGATTCTGTTGCTAATATTGCAATAGTTTTTGATTTTGTGATTTTTTTTGCTTCACTTATTGGTGGTAGTACAGAAATAATATTTCTTGGGCGTGAATTTAATGTGAGGGATAAAGTATTTGAACCAACTATAATCAAATTTGGTTTGAATGAATTTTGAAGTGTCATAATTGTTTGTAATGTAATTTCGTTGAGTAATTTGATTGATTTTTTTCCATATGGATAGTTTTTTGAATCTGCAAAGTAGATTATGCTGCATTTGAATTGTTTTTGTATTTGTTTTATCACAGACAACGAGCCTAACCCAGAATCAAACACTACAATTCTAACCATTGTTCATCTGTATGTTAAATCATGATTTAGATTTTGTTAGCTAAATTTACTCTAAAGTTTATCTAAATTTACTCTGTCCATTAAGAGTTAACTTGTAAATCACTTGACATGCCAAACTTCGATAAGACTTGGGCTCGACAAGAGACACCAGGTGTAACCGAAAAACTCCGTGAGACAATAAAACCTCAAGGTGCATTAAAACCACGAATCCAAACCGCAGTAAACAAACTACAAGTTCAGATATCAAAAATGGACTCTATGCTTGGCAAACTGCATGAAAGAGACGCGCAACTCTTTCAGAGAGTAGTGACAGCAATGCAGCAACATGATACAAGTACT
>NZ_AHJG01000311.1:0-668 GCF_000241145.1 Candidatus Nitrosarchaeum limnium BG20
ATGAACCAGATTCAGGATTAGATATCGATGCAGTTCAAGCAGTTGCAAAGGCAATAAGCCAAGTATCAGGCAAGGATGCAACGGTGATTGTAATTACACACTATGCAAGAATTTTGAAATTCTTAGATAAGCTAGACTTTGTTCATGTCTTTGCAAGAGGTCAAATATTAAAAACAGGTGATGCATCCCTTGCAGATAAACTAGAAAGCGAAGGATACGATTGGGTTTTAGAACAAAAAGTATAACTAATTTTTAAAAACATTTTTTAAAAAATAAATTTTTGAGGAGGGATTTAGTCATTATTCATAATTATTCAAAAGTGTAGAGTAACTGCATAAGATATGAAAATGTGCTAGATGAAGTTACTTAAATACATCTTAACAAATTATAACATGGGTTTGAAAAAGATCAGTTACATTTTCACCTTTGCTGTTTTGAGTTTTACATTATCTTCCTTTGTAATGACAAATGCTTATGCGGATCCAGCATATGTTACAACTATCGGTGAGACTGGAGTTACAGGTTCGGATAATGATCACCTTTCATATCCTGATGGAATTGCAGTGGATTCTGCAGATAATATTTACGTAGCAGACATTTTCAATTATCGTATACAAATTTTCAATGCTGCTGGATTGTGGCAATCAACTATCGGTGAGACTGGAGTT
>NZ_AHJG01000310.1:0-2249 GCF_000241145.1 Candidatus Nitrosarchaeum limnium BG20
GAATTCAAAGCAAAGTCAATTTCATGCACAAATCAGATAATTACGAGTTAAAAGATTCACGTTATTTTTAAGTAGGGCACTAAAAACAGATTCAGCCATGGTATCGGGTCATCAGATTCGTATGAATAGAATCCTAAGAAAAGGAAAAATGTTGTGCATCCCAATGGATCACGGTATTTCAAATGGACCAATTGAAGGCCTAACAGACCCAGCATCCATAATTTACAAATGTGAAACACGCGGATTGACCAGTATTATCATAAACAAAGGAATTCTTAAGACATTACCAAATCCAACAAAGATTGGAGTTTTAGTACATTTTTCAAGTAGCACATCATTATCAATGTCTCCGAATCGCAAAATGCTCACAGGTACGGTAGAAGAAGCAGTAAGAATGGGAGCAGATGGAGTATCATTGCATATCAACATTGGTGGAAAAGAAGAGCCAGAGATGCTAGAACAGCTCGGAATGACTGCTGAGCAATGTCACAAATGGGATATGCCACTTTTAGCAATGATGTACCCAAGAGGTGAAAACATCAAGAATCCACATGATCCGGAAATGGTAGGACATGTTGCACGAATAGGTGCAGAATGTGGAGCAGATATTGTAAAAACATTATACACAGGAGATATTGATTCATTTGCAAAAATTGTAAAAAGTACACCAGTGCCAATTGTAATTGCAGGAGGGCCAAAATCAAAAACAGATTTAGATATTCTTCAAATGACAGAAGATGCAATGGCTGCCGGAGCAAAGGGAGTAACATATGGTAGAAATATTTTTGCACATAAAAAACCAGATAAAATAGTGGAAGCATTAGCATCAATAATTTTCAAAAAAGAATCCGCAAAGGAAGCAATGAAAAAAATTGAGTAAGACAAGAGAATTAATAATTTCACCCAAAGTTCCTCAAGGACAATTAACAAAATTTCTTCTTCAGTTACAAGATGAAAAAATTAAAACAGTATATCTAGATCCAAAAAAAATAGATCAAAAAAAATTAAATTAGAAACAGTATACACGTCACCTGCTGCAAAATACATAGTAGTTGAAAAAGACTGGTCTGCAAAACCAAAGGGGAAAAAAATAGGTAAAAAATTTGAAGTGCTATCCAACAAAGACATTGAAAATATTCTAACATTAGCAAAAAAAGGACTAGATTTTGTAATAGTCGAAGTAAAAGATTGGAAGATAATCCCACTTGAAAATATTATTGCAAAACTTCATAAAATAAACACCAAAATTTTTGCCATAGCCAATACGCCTGAAGAGGTAAGAAAGATGTTCTCAATACTAGAAGTAGGAGTTGATGGAGTGATTTTCAATACAGCCTCAATTAATGAAGTAAGGGAAGCCATGTTGTATTTAGGAACTAGAAATTTTGAATTAAAACCTGCAAAAATAATCGAGATAAAAGAAGTAGGCGATGGGGAAAGAGTTTGTGTAGATACGGCATCAATATTACATAAGGGGGAAGGAATGTTAATTGGAAGTAGATCAAACTTTTTGTTTTTGGTTCACAATGAATCAGTGGGATCATCATTTACATCACCAAGGCCATTTAGAGTCAATGCAGGTGCAGTGCATTGCTATACACTTTCTCCAGATGGAACAACAAATTATCTTTCAGAAGTAGAAACAGGTGCAGAGGTATTGATAATAAATTCCAAAGGCAATGCAAGAAGAGCCACTGTCGGAAGATCAAAAATAGAACGACGCCCAATGTTGATGATCAAAGCAGTTGTAGGTGACGAGATTGGCGGAATTATTGCACAAGATGCAGAGACTATTCGATTTGTAAGACCAAACGGACAACTAGTATCAGTTACACATCTAAAAAAAGGAGACATCGTAATGGTACATGCAAAATCAGCTACAGGTAGACATTTTGGAATGGAAGTTTCAGATGAATACATCTTAGAAAAATAAGTGAAATGAAATACAAAACATGTGTATCAATTGCAGAAGATTCACCAATAAAGATTAAAAAAAATCTAAAAGAGACACTAAGAAGATCAGATTATGCAGAAGTGCGATTTGATTTTTTAAAAATAAATGAAATTCCAAAAACACTAGAAATTATTAAAAAAGATTTAAAAAAAATAGTTTGTACTTTAAGACCAAAATCAGAGGGTGGAAAATTTGAAGGTAGTGAAAAAGAAAGAATATCAATATTAAAATTAATTGCAGAGTATAATCCATTTTTATTAGATGTAGAATATAATACAATTAAAAAAAATAAAGA
>NZ_AHJG01000309.1:0-610 GCF_000241145.1 Candidatus Nitrosarchaeum limnium BG20
CCAACAAGTGGTCTTCCTTTCTTGTCTTTTGATGCAGATGGATAATCCTCAATGTTTGTAATGTCTTTACTTGTGATCAGACCTTTAATAAAACCAGAATCATCAACTATTGGCAGTTTTTCAATTCTATGTTTATGTAAGATTTTCTTGGCTTCATCCAAACTCACTCCAAGTTTAGCAGTAACAACATCTTTAGTCATAACATCTTTGATAAGACGAGTAGAGTCAGTTTCAAACAATAAATCTCTGTCAGTGACTATTCCAACTAGTTTGGAATTTGAATCAATAACTAAAAGGCCAGAGATCTCTTTTTCTTCGGCATAATTTATTGCATACTGAACAGTTTTATCAAAAGAAATGGCATATGGATTTTCAATCATCACACTACCAGATCTTTTTACCTTGAGAACTTCATTTGCTTGTTCTTTTATTGTCAGAAATCTATGAATAATCCCTATTCCTCCTGCACGAGCCATGGCTACTGCCATAGCAGATTCAGTTACGTATCCATATTTGCACTGACAAAAGGAATGTTAATTGAGATATTACGGGATAGTTTTGTGCTTAGATTAGTTTGAGACCTGCTAGTAATATCAGAATATTTGGGTAC
>NZ_AHJG01000308.1:0-1059 GCF_000241145.1 Candidatus Nitrosarchaeum limnium BG20
GTTTTTAATTTTCTTGATTATTATATTCCATTTTTTATAATCTCCCACCTTTGCTAGTTTCATTCTCTCAATGATCTCTAGCGTTTTTGTGGTATCGATTGATTTGACCATTTATAGCTAGTTTGCTTGGGTCGCTTTTAATTCGTATGACGGCCATGTATTGTAAAGATCATCTATCTCTTTCATATCAGAAGAATTTAGATACTTTCCATCTGATATTGCTGCAAATGTTTCAATTTCTTCTACGCTAACAACCGTTGGCAATACTGACGCAATTGCTTTTTTTGATAAGATGAATTTTATTGCAAATTCTGTAATGTTTAATCCATTTCGTTCTGCAATTGGTCTGAATTGCTCTACTTTTTTTAATGCTTCTTGTCTCCATTCTTGTTTTCTGTCTTTTCTGTGATCATTGCTTGGGATGACTGTTTCTGCCTTTACTTTCCCTGTGAGAATTCCTGATGCATCTGGAACTCTGACTAAAATACCAACATTTTGTTTTTCTGCTTTTTGCATTAATTCATTTCCAGGTGTTTGCTCTAAAATGTTGTATACAGTTTGTACACCTGATACACTTTTTCTTTCCATTGCCTCTAATCCTTCTTTTGTCCATCCAATTGCTGGACCTAATGCTACTTGTGATGTCTTTATTTTTCCTTCATCAATTAATTTATCAAACATCTCAAAAGTAGCATCATTTCGAATATGATTTAATTTTGGATTATGCATTCCATACGAATCAATATAATCAGTTTGTAATCTTTCTAATGATGCATTAAGTGCTTTTTGTGTAAATTCTGGTTCAAATCTCTGTGGTAACTCTGCATGACCTATTTGCTCAACATTGGCAAAATCATATCCGTATTTTGTTGAAATTACAACTTCATTTCGCATACCTTTGAAAACCTGACCGATTAATTTTTCACTAATTCCTTTTCCGTACATATCCGCAGTTTCAAAAAAGTTAATTCCTAAATCATATGCTTTTTTTAGCATTCGTTTTGCTTCATCTTCTTCAATTTTTTTACCCCACCAATCAAGGCCAATTGTCCATGCCCC
>NZ_AHJG01000307.1:0-3606 GCF_000241145.1 Candidatus Nitrosarchaeum limnium BG20
GTAATTTGCCATGATTTTATTGATAAATCACGGTACATTAATGTTGGTTATTTGATAATTATTTTTTTAATTAGAGTTTATTATGGAATTAAGTTTGTTTTTGATAATTCTCTGAAATTACTCCAAATGGATTATTCAATGACATCATTATGGCATGATGTACTTCTAAATAATTTTTCATAATTTCTCTTGAGTTATCTGTGTGTGACATATGTGGTCGAAATATTGTATCAATATACATTTCATGCATTTTCAAAACACCTTGATCTATTTTTCCAAATAATTTTACTTCATTTATTTTTATCATGTTGAACATATGATGAACATAGTTATAGTATTCTCTATGAATGTCTGAAAATCCTTTGATATATAGGGGCAAAAATGATTCCCCATTTTTTATAATTTGTTTAATATTTCTCTCGTAAACTTCTGAGATGGTATTTGTCTGATTGCTTTCTTCCATATTGGGTTGATATCTTATTTGTATAAAAGGAGTTCTTTATGTAATGTGTTTTGTATCTCTAGTGAATTTTTTCGGTTCTAACTGGTAATTTTTAAACTATCATTTTTTGCTTTTAAATTTTTTAGATTCTCTTTTTTTATATCTTCAAAGAATCTCTTGATCATTTTAATTCCTGCAACAATTTTTGGAGCATTGGTTGCTGCAAATTCTTCTCTTTCTGAGGCTGTTTTCGGTTTGTGATTTTTGTAATTTTCATAAACTTTAGCCCCATCATAATCCACATATGCAATTCTAGCACTGTAATCAGTTCTTTCCAAGACTAGACTATCCCCTCCAACAATTGCAGTATGATAAGGATGAACAATTAATGCCTCTGATAGCTTTTGTGAAGTTGTAATTTTTGCTGTTTGTAACTCTAAAGAATAATGATTAAAATTTACTAACAGATAAAATGTTGCCTCTGGTTTTGTAATTTTAACTCCTTCTATTTCTGCGAGTTTATTGTAAGTGTACTCTCCCATAATCTCATGAATGCTTCTAGTTATTGTAAAGTACTCGTTCATTTCATCACTTATCTCAAATCCTGCAACTGCTGCATGCTGAATTGGTGTTGATACTGCAGTGTACTCTGTTGCAAGGATCTTTTTGAATTGTAATTGAAGATCTGATGCATTTTGTGGGAATATTACATATCCTAATCTGTATCCACCGGCTGCATGAGATTTTGATAACCCATTTGTTACAAATGTTCCTTCTGGGTAAATTTTTCCCATACTGACAAATTTTGAAAAATCATATGTTGTTTGGGCATAAATCTCATCTGATATGATTAAGATATTTTGCTCTTTACATACATCTGCAATCTCTTCTAACTCCAATCTATCGTAAAGTAATCCTGTTGGATTATGAGGATTATTTAGTATCAGAATTTTCTGTCTATCTTGTAATCTTAATCCTAGTTTTCTAAGGCTATTTGGTGATATTTTTCTGTTAGCCCCCGTTGGTAGCATATGGTAATTTTTTTTCAAGAGTCTAATTTGTGGAAGATATCCAAGCCATGCTGGAGTGGGTAAAATTACAGTTCCATGTAAAATCTCCAATAAATTAAAAATCAACTCTTTTGTGCCAGGTCCTACATAGATTCTCTGAGGATCTACATCAATGTCAAAATAATATTTGTTGTATTTTGATATGGCTCTTCTTAACTCTGGTATTCCAGGAACTGCTGCATACGCTCCTTTACTGGCATTTTTTACTAGTTCATTTTGAATTAATTTAGGCACTGGAAATGGTGATTGTCCAAACGCAAATCCATAAAATCCAAAACTGCATTCTAGATGGTGACATTCGGAGTGAAATTCTTGCAAAAAGGTGTTTAATTTTAAATTCTCCGGCAGTTCTATATCTTGAACTTGTTGATCAACTATGAATTCCACATCCATTGTATTTTTAGCTCAAATATAATGATTTTATATGCTAATTGAATTATAAAAAAGAAAGAGTGGTTGCACTTAATTGAAAAGTGCTGATAACTCTACTGATACATCTACAGGATCAATCTCTGTTGACTCAACTACATCTCCAATTAGTGTTGTATCAACCTGACCAACTAGTACCAATGGAATTCTAATGTTTGCCTGCTCATTGATAATTGCAGATCTGTGAAATGCAAGTGCAAATGAACCAGACTCATCAGCTATTGGTGCAAAGTAACCATTGAGATGAACCACTACAGAATCAAATTCACTTGTTGTTCCTTTTAGAACTACGTGATTGCCTCTAGCAAATCCTTGAAGATCAAATGTTACATTTCTATCTCCAATTTCAGCATCTGCTGTTCCAGATATTTTCCAACCTCTTTGACCTATTTTTCCAGCTTCGCCAGAAAGATCAAATGTTGCAGGAACTGCTTTTCCGCCGATGACTGCCCACCCAGTAACTTTTCCTGAGAATTCTAAAGATGGAACTACATTTACGTCCGTTTTTTCTGCTAGTCTATCATTTCGTAGATCTCTTAAATCATCGAGTTGAGTCTTTATGTTTTGTCGCTGCTCTTTGATTTGATCTCGAACTTGTTTTTGTTCTTTGTAGATTTGTTTGTCTTTTGTTTCAGCCGTATTAGCATTTACACTAACATCTGCATTGACATCAGCATTTACATCAGCATTTACATCTGATTGTGCAAATACTGTGCTTGCTGGTGCCATTGCCACTGCCATGATAATTGTCAGTGCTGAAAACAGTTTTACGTACTTCATTATGCATCAGATCACACGAATCTATTAAGTAATTACGAATCTTTGTTACTGATGATTGCTCTGTATTTGAGATAATTTCATAAGGTATGAAGTTATTTCCATTTTTGGCAATAGTGATTTTAATACTGATTTACGCTCAATTTCATATTAATGTCGCTGTCCGCTGAAAAGAAAAAGAAACTCAAAGAATTGGATGAAAAACTAGAAGAAGTATTTAGTAGACATAAAACTTAATCTGAGTAAATATCAAGTTATTTAATGCATAACAAATTCGTATACCATCTTCCAGCTTGGTTCTCCTTTGTTCGTTCTACTGGTTTTTTAATCCGTTCTTTTGTAATTTTTAACATTTCATTAACAGTAACATGATATGTTTTTTGCAAGAATTCATCGATATGGTAAAGACTGAATCCTGATGATGTCAATATTTCAAGAAATTCTTTTGGTTCGATCCCGGCGTTTACAACACCTTGTGGCCAAAATTCTGTGATCAAAGTAAGTTTTTTGTTAAACTCGATAGTTTTTTTCATCCCATCTAGAGATTTTTTCTCAGAACCTTCTACATCCATTTTAATAATATCTGCTTTCAGATTTCCGGTCTTTTCTAAAAATGAATCAATACTGATAATTTTTATTTTCTGTTTACTTCCTTTATGTTCTCCAGAACTATAATTATATTCAAACAAACTGTGTTCTGATTTGTAAAAAGGTGACAAAAATAATTCACTATGACCGTCATGATCTGATACTGCTGCGTCTACTACTATGATATTGGTAAAACTATTTTCTACAATACTTTTTTTGAATAATGAGATGTTTTCTTTTGATGGTTCAAATGAAAATATTTTACCATTCGGTCCTACCTTACTTCGTGCTAAAAGAGAG
>NZ_AHJG01000306.1:0-4401 GCF_000241145.1 Candidatus Nitrosarchaeum limnium BG20
TATGCATAAAACTCTCATAAACTTAGTTGAAAATAGAATATTTTCAACACTACAAGAAAACAAGGTTACAATTTCAAAAAAAGATGTAGATGTGTTAATAATTGGACATGGTAGTAAAGATCCTAATGCACAGTTGTCATTAGATTATGTAGTAGATGGATTAAAAAACAATTATAGAAATGTAAATAGATGTTGGTTAGAGATTGAACAACCAGATATTGTTCAAGGCATTAAAACTTGTGAAAAAAACAATCCTCAAGTTCTAGTAATTGTATTTTATTTCTTACATGAGGGGGCTCATGTTAAAACTGATATTAACAATGATTTGATACCTGCCCTAGAAAACTCTAGTATCAAAAAGGCATACATTACAAAACATTTAGGAGTAGATGAAAAAATGATCGACTTGATTATAGAAAGAGCAAAAGAGGTTGAAAATGCAGACTAGAAAGGGTCAATCAATTGAAGATGCAAGTATGCAAATGATTGATAAAGAAATTGGTACTCATCAATATAACGAAAAAGAATGGCCTATAGTTAGAAGAATAATTCATTCAACTGCAGATTTTGATTTTGCAAGAGAAAATAGAGTTATCTTTCATAAAAAAGCAATTGAAAGCGGAATTAAAGCTCTAAAAAATGGATGTAGTATTGTGGTTGATGTTAATGGTGTAATTGGAGGTCTCAATAAACAAAATCCAAAAGATTTTCAAAATAAGATTGTCTGCAATATTTCAGATCCAAAGGTAATGGAAATGGCAAAAAAAGAAAACAAGACTCGCTCCCAAGTATCAATGAGAGTAGCATCTTCAGACATTGACGGTGGAATAGTAGCAATTGGAAATGCTCCAACTGCACTTTTAGAAGTAATACATATGGTCAAAGAGGGAATTGTCAAACCTGCCTTAATAATTGGAATTCCAGTAGGATTCATCTGTGCTGCAGAATCAAAAGAAGAATTGAGCAAATTAGAAGAAACTCCATTTATCACAAACATAGGAAGAAAAGGCGGAAGTTCTTCAGCATCTGCAATAATTAATGCATTATACAAGATTGTAAGAGCAGAATTATCTTCTTGAATGATTAATGCAATTTTTCACAAAAACTCGAGCATAATCAGAACTATCAAAATAGAGATGCCCATAAGATGCGAGTGTATTGTATTGAATTAATCCATCTTTTTGATTTTTAATTCCTAATCCAATGTCTAATTCGTACGCAAATTTTGAATCAGAAGAAACAGCATCCAATTCTGAATAATGAAATTCATGTCCACGTAAAGCATGTGTTTTATCTGTGATAATATTTTTTGAGATAACTTTACCTTTAGTATAGTTTAATTTCATTTTTTTAGTCATTTTTGTTTCTGCATCAAATATCCCAATCATTTTAAATTTTTTATTCCCATAATCAATAGATTTTGTAAGATACATCAATCCTCCACATTCAGCATAAATTGGAGTGTTATCTTCAGATAATTTCTTTATGGTATTTTTCATCATATGGTTTTTTTCAAGTGAATCACCTAAAACTTCTGGAAAACCACCTCCAATGTAAATACCATCAGATTCTGGAAGTTTTTTATTGTTTATTGGACTAAAAAACTTAAGATTTGCACCTTCTCTTCTTAATGCATTAAGATTATCACGATAATAGAAATTAAAAGAACTATCAAGTGCTATAGCAATTGTGGTTGATGGTTTTTTTATTTTAATTTTAACATTTTTTTGGAAGAGAGACAGGGTTTTTTATAATTTGAATAATTTTTTCAACATCAATTGAATCCGAGATTACTTTAGAATTTTTTTTTATTTTAGATTTAAGATTTTTTTCTTTTACAGGAATTAATCCAAGATGTCTGGATTCAAAATTTAATTCCAAGTTTTTATAAATTATACCAATTATTGGTAGTTTTGTAATTTCAAGTGCCTCTCTACATAAAATTTCATGTTTTTTACTTCCAATTTTATTCAGTATAATTCCAGAAATTCTTGAGTTTTTATGAAATTTTTGAAATCCAATTGCTGTTGCTGCAATTGATCTAGATGTTTTGCTTGCATCCAAAATCAAAATTACTGGAGATTTTGTTATTGATGCTACATGATGTGTGCTAGCATAGTTGGAATCTCCTCCAAATCCATCATAGTAGCCCATTACTCCCTCAATTATAGAAATATCAGAATTTGAATTAGATACAAAGCTGTTCAAGAGTTGATTTCTTCCCATCAACCAAACATCAAGATTAAACGCTTCATGATCAGATATACTTGAAAGATAACTTGGATCAATGTAATCAGGACCAACCTTGAAAGGTTGTACAGAAAACCCCTTTTTTTGTAAAGCATAGATAATTGCACATGTAATTGAGGTCTTTCCAACTCCACTAGTGGCTCCTGCTATTGTAATTCTAGGAATTTGCAATTCGAATGATTAGAATTGTTTTTTATTTAAATTGATACATTTGAACTGAACAATACTCAATGTTTTTACTTGGATAATACAAGAACTGTTTATGGATGAGGGGTTAACTATTGTATATACAGGGAAAGGTAAAGGAAAGACCACTGCTGCCTTGGGAATTGCATTAAGGGCTACAGGATATGCAAAAAAAACTTGCATGATACAATTTATCAAAGGATCATGGCATTATGGAGAAATGTATTCATCAAAAAGATTAGAGCCTGAATTTGAAATGGTTGCTATTGGAAAAGGATTTGTTGGTATAATTGATGACAAAAGTCCCAAAACAGAGCATGAAAGAGTTGCAGCAGAAGCAATTAAAATTAGCACAGAAAAAATTCAGTCAGGAAAATACGACATTGTGATTTTGGATGAAATTAATTATGCCATTAATTTAGGTCTAGTAGAAATTGAAGATGTTATTAATTTGATCAAAACAAAACCACCTAAATTAGATCTTATATTGACTGGAAATTATGCAAAAGACAAAATTATTGAGTTGGCTGACTTGGTAACAGAGATGAAAGAGATTAAACATCCATTTCAATATGGCGTAAAGGCAAAAAAAGGAATTGACTTCTAGCAACATTAAATTATGAAGAGAAGAAATTTAGAAGAAATGTCTACTGAAGTTCAAGAAATGCCAGAACAAGGAGAAATTGTTCTTGCTACAATAACTAAAGTAATGGATCATGGAGCTTATGTCACTTTAGATGAATATAACGGAATTCAAGGATTTTTACATATTTCAGAAATTGCACCAGGTTGGATTAGATCAGTCAGTAGATTTGTAAAAGATGGAGAAAAAAAGGTATTACTAGTAAAAAAAGTGAATCAGGATAGGGGAGATATTGATCTCTCTTTAAAACAAGTATCAAAGGATCAGAAAAAACAGAAATTAAAAGAGGTCAAAAAATTTGAAAAAGGAAAAACATTACTCCAAAATGTAAAAGAAAAAGGAAAACTTTCTGATGAAGATATAGAGAAATTAGAGGATATGATTTATTCAAAATTCGATTCTGTATATGATGCATTTATTGAAATTGGAAGAAACGGAATAGAATCAATAAAAGAATTAAAAATTCCTAAAAAAACAGCGACTGTTATTGAGGAAATTTGTTCTAAAATCAAACTTCCTTCAGTTGAAATTAGAGGAATCATGGAAATTACAAATAACAAATCAGATGGAGTTGAAATTATTAAAAAAGCGCTTTTAGATGCAACAAAAAAAGATCCAACTATAGATATTACCTATTTAGGGGCACCAAAATATAGACTATCTATAACTTCAGAAGATTTCAAAGCTGCTGAAAAAACATTAAAACCAATTCTTATAGAAATTCAAGAAAATATTGAAAAAAAGAAAGGTTCATTCAAATTTACTAGAGAGGAATCAAAAAAAACAAGAGAGAATTGAGATGAGATTCCTATTAAGAAGATGCTCAAAGTGTAATCGATATTCGTTAAAGGAGAGATGTCCTTTGTGTAATGAAGAAACAGTTTCTGCACATCCAGCTAAATTTTCACCAGATGACAAATACATGAGATACAGACTAGCTGAAAGATATAATTAAAAAGATCATACTAGTTAGGTGGTACAAAATCTTTGTTAACTTTATAGACAAACACACCTATTACTGGCTGACCTTTTTCTGCATTGAAACTTGGAGATGCATGTACTAGTTGTAATGGACCATTACCATCAGATGTATATTTGATGTCTTTAACATAGATTGGAGTAAAGCCAGGTTGATATGTTGCAGATTGTTGTTGTGTTTGTAAATTCACATATGCTAAAGGAGTAAATGGGAACATTTGACCAAGTAATGTGTCATTCCAAAAACGTTCAGTACCACTAATACCATCATTATACAAATAATCCTGTAGAGGTTCTTCTGCAATTTTAATAAACCACTGTTTTTTTGATTCATCTCCTCCACC
>NZ_AHJG01000305.1:0-1295 GCF_000241145.1 Candidatus Nitrosarchaeum limnium BG20
AAACAGGGATATATATACTATTGGTAATAAATGGTAATTATTGGTAATAATAGGGTGTTAGCGTCATTTTAACAAAAAATTGAAAATATAGGTAAATTTCAATAAATCAAGAGGGGGATCAGTTATTGATTGGAAAACATATTTCAAATCATGACCATTTATGTAGAATCAATTCGTTAGATGGTCCAAAAGTAATGTGATTAAAGTCAGAAATCTGTTTTGATTTTATGTTATAAGTTATTTAAAAAAGCTTATAATTGTCCAAACTTGAGTCAGAATACATGGCAGAATTTCAATCAGTTTCACAAGTAAAAAAAATGCGAAGTGGAATTAATCTAAAAGCCGAAGTAAAAAGTAAAGGGGACCCAAGAACAGTAAATCTCAAAACAGGTGGAACCGTTGATGTTTGTGATGCAGTAATAGCTGATGAATCAGACGAAATAAAACTCACATTGTGGGGCGATGATATCAAAGCAGTTAATGTGGGAGATGTAGTAGTAATCACAAACGGATATACAAATGAGTTCAAAGGTGAAGTATCCTTAACAAAAGGCAAATTCGGTAAAATGGAAATTAATCCACAGTAAAATTTAATTTTAAAAATTATTTCTGGGTTAATATTTTATTTCATCAAGTAACATTATTTTTTATTCTAACTAAAACCAGAAATACTAACATTAGTAATTTTTTCTATTATTTTGAATATTTTTCCAATCAATCAAATACATAATTATACCTACTATCAAAATTATAATACCAAAAATTAACAAAATAGCAGAAATCACTAATGGCACAATAGTATTTCTTAAAGGAGAGTTAGGATTTGTAAAAGCATCAGAATTATCAGGATCTTCAGAAATCATTACAACTAAATTCACAGTTCTAGACCCATGATTTTGAATTTCAAAATTTAGCGAATCAGATTTTACAATATCTAACATTTCAAAGATAATGGAATTGTCTTGTGAGAAATTACCATATTTATCACCAAAGATATTTGAAATGGAGATAGATAGATTATCTCCTTCTTGAAAATCAATTATTTGCACTCCCCATAAGAGTGGGATATTTGATGATTTTGTACCATATGAAAAATATCCTGACTCGCCAGGAAAAATAGTAATTTTATCAGAGACTTGATTAAACATTCCCTCAAACATTGATGGAATATAGAGACTATTTCGGTCAGTCATATTTGCAGGTAAAACAGAGACCATTATAGAAATAGAAATAGCTACCAGCACTAACCCAGAGACTCCAATTATAGGACCACGTTTTTTCATTTTAAACAAAAT
>NZ_AHJG01000304.1:0-1692 GCF_000241145.1 Candidatus Nitrosarchaeum limnium BG20
TTCAGGTGATGATACTTGGGCACCATCTGGAATTTCTTTTTACAACAATGATAAAATTCCATCATGGAACGGCAAATTATTTGTTGCAACATTAAGAGGAAGTCATTTAAAAATTTTAGATATAGATTCAAGTCAAGATAAAATAATTTCACAGCAAGATATTTTTGTAAATGAATTTGGTAGATTACGCGACATAGTCTCAGGACCTGACGGATACCTGTACTTACTTACAAGCAATAATGATGGAAGAGGAAGTCAGTTAGGAAATGATGACAGAATTTTAAAAATATCACCAATATCAAAATACAATAATGAATTCAGTGATCTGAGTCCATTAAAACAATATCATAAAGGTGTTGAAGCAAATAAAATTTCATGCAAAGAAAATGTGACACTAGTTTTGAAAATTGATAATTCTCCGGCATGTACATCTCATAAAACAGCACAAAAACTCATAGAACGTGGGTGGGGAATACAATAGTATAGGCACAAGATTAGAGAAAACTAGTTTGTTTGTTTTGATTAAACGCTTTTTTAGATAGAAATTTGATTTGTAATAAAGTATGAAAAAATTAATTCTTAAAAAAATACACTTAGATTTTGGAATTAGTTTTAGATAGGATAAAGACTATCATGTCAGATAAACAAACCGATTTTCAAAAAATAACTAATGATGATATGTATCGAAGCATATATGAAAATTCACCTGATCTATTTAGAACAATAAACATCAATGGGGAAATAATTAACTGTAACAAATCATATTTTGAGACTTTGGGATATTTGAAATCAGAAGTGATTGGCAAAACAATTTTTGATCATACATCTGAAGAAAGCCTATCACAAATGAGAGAAACGTTTGAAGAATGGAAAAAAGGAGGGTGTGTGTCAAACAGTGAGATTTGGTTAAAAAAGAAAAATGGTGACAAGTTTCTTGCTTTGTTAAGTGCAAACAATCTTTTTGACAAATATGGAACACTCATTGGAAGTAACACGTCAATTAGAGACATAACTGAAATTACTGCAATGAAAAAAGAATTTAAAAATCTAAAAAGAATTAGACAGGAAATAATGGGAGAGCTGTCTATCAGAGTAGCTCATGATTTGAAAAATCCATTAAATGTTATTAAAAATTCAGTGCAATTAATTCAATTTAGAAAAGAACCATCTACTGAAAATTATTCAAACACGTTAACTCGAATAGAACATGCAGTAATTCGAATGGATCACCAAATTAACGAGGTACTAGAATTTGTAAATCCACTACCATTAGATTTACAACAAAACTCGTTAAAGAAAATACTTGAAAACGTTATTAATGAAATGCCAATTCCTGAAGAATTTATCGTAACTATTCCAACAAATGATATTATGATTAATTGTGATCAAAGAAAAATAGAGATCATACTTAGAAATCTTGTACTAAATGCAATTCAAGCAATGGGTGAAAAGGGCTCGATAATCATTACAACAAATGAAACAGAATCTCATGTGAAAATCCTAGTCAAAGATACAGGTCCAGGAATTCCTCACAAATTAAGATTCAAAATTTTTGATCCGTTATTTACAACAAGACAAATTGGAACAGGATTGGGTCTACCGATTTGTAAAACAGTCATAGAACAACATGGTGGAAGTATATCTTTTGAAACAGAGTTAGAAAAAGGTACGACTTTTACAATATCACTACCT
>NZ_AHJG01000303.1:0-1788 GCF_000241145.1 Candidatus Nitrosarchaeum limnium BG20
AGAACTTCTGTATCTTACAAGGAGATATTCTCCAAGTAGAATACACTGATCCAGCCGATGCTTCAGGTGATATCAATACTGTCACAGATTCTGCTACATTTGACCTAAGAAACGGTGTATTACAATCTGACAAATCAGTGTACATTATTGGATCCGATATGATCTTGACCTTAATTGAACCAGACTTCGATTTGGACAATCAAGGTGCAGAGACATATGACTTGGACTTGATCGAATGGGATTCTGATGCCGCAACTGTCACCATGGGTGATAAGGGTGGAAATCAGGCTAACTTTGATCCAGAACCACTAAACTTCAGAGAAACAGGTGATAGCACTGGAATCTTCCAGGTTGTCATCGAAATTCCTCAACAACTCGGCAATGATAAATTGGAGAGAGGAGAGGAAATTCAACTCGAATATAGTGATTGGGGTCCATCCGGATCTGACTACGTAGGTGACGAAGACCAAGATGTCAAATTGACAATCTTTACTTCTAACTTCGGAGCAACTGTGGCACTTGACCAAAAAGTTTACACATGGACTGATAAAGTCTACATTACTATTGTAGCACCAGATCACAACTTTGACTCAAACTTAATTGATGATATCGGAAACACTGCTGATGACCCAATAAAGGTCGCAACCAGAAGTGCAAAGTTACAGCAATACAAGTTAGTCGAAACTGGCACTGACACAGGCATCTTTACTGGTGAGGTAATTCTTACCGGTTTCACACATGATGCTGACGGTGATCCAACAACTGGTCCTTCAGGTAATGACGTTACATCTCAATCTGCAAGCGGTAGTGGCCCAACAAGTGGTAAATTACCAGCTACAGACAATGACGGACTGACTGTCTCCTTTGAATTCTCACAGGATGAAACAGTTGTAGGTTCTGCATTGATCAGATGGAACATAGGCGAAGTTCAGTGGCTTGAGGCAAGCTATCCAGCTAAGGGTACAGGTGTTGTAAGAATAATTGATCCAGATATGAACTTAAATCCAGAATCCGTTGACAATTTCAATGCCAACGTGTGGTCTGACTCCGATGCCGGAGGTATTGACCTTACTGTAACTGAGACTAATGAGGCAACCGGAATATTCGAAGGAACAGTGTTCTTCACTGTAACTGATGAATCATCTGGTCACAGACTCAGAGTCGCAGAAGGTGACACTGTCACTGCAGAATATGAGGACAATACATTACCTAGTCCGTACACAACAGCAGATGAACTTCGTATCACTGCCACTACACTAATCGGCACAATTGTACCACCACTCGAGAGAGCACCAGCTGCTAACTTGAGAGTAGTTGATGCATTCGGTAATAGCTTAAGTGCTGTTAACGTTGATCAACAAGTACAAATCACTGCCGACCTAGCAAATGGTCAGGATAAGAAGCAAGTATTTGCTTACTTGGTACAGATTCAGGATGGTAACGGTGTTACAGTCTCACTAGCCTGGATTACAGGTGCACTATCTGCTGGTCAATCATTTAGCCCTGCATTATCATGGATCCCAACTGAAGCTGGCACTTATACTGCCACTGCATTTGTCTGGGAATCTGTTGATAATCCAACGGCATTATCACCACCAGTCAGTACACAGATAATCGTAAAGTAAGAAACTAGTTCACATTTTCCTTTTTTCTTTTTTTGAATCAACACTTAACGTAAGTTGTAAAATTCACAAGTAATATCTAGTGGATATTATTTTACTATTCTGAAATGAAATTAAAATTAATCATGTTTTTTATTCTATTGTTAATCATTCCAGTAAATTATGG
>NZ_AHJG01000302.1:0-3650 GCF_000241145.1 Candidatus Nitrosarchaeum limnium BG20
TCAAAATAAACCAGTACAAAATACAAAATAATTCAATTCTATATTTTAGATAGATGAATATGTGCAATTTTCCATGTTGGTTGTTTAACCAACACAAAAGTTGCTCTACCTTCAATTGAAATGTGTTCTCCTGTGAATGCTTTGTTGTCAACAAGCATTCCTTTTTGTTTTAATTCTAGTGCAACTACAGCTGCATCTCCAAACACACTTATTTTTGGATTTTTAATTTGATATTCGTAATCTGAAATGCTTACAAATCTTAATTCTTCTAATTCGATTGTTGTTTGATAGTTTTTTAGATCATAAGGTGGTAAATCACTAAAGCTTGAAAATTTTGAATCGTTTAGATGAATGTCTCTTAATGATGAAAAATCCTTTGATTTTCCTGATTCAAAAAGCGTTTCAATTATTTTGATAATTTCTTCATTTTCAGACAAAATTGTCAATTATGCTGTGCAAAATTATCAGTTTAAGTCTTCTGAACTAGTTACGTTCAAAAAAATAGCTATTTTCTAATAATCTTTATTAAATGTCGATTGTAAAACATATTTGAATTTCATGAGCACAAAAATAATTGGTACCTTGGGTATTTTCTTACTAGTTGATCTAGTACTGTAAAACGTGCTCTAAATTTTAACACATTAAAATTATGGAGAAAGATTTGATTGAATAAAATGGAAACTATGATTGGCGCCAGAGCATTGATGGTAGCTATGGAAAAAGAAGGAGTCAAAGAAGTATTTGGCTTACCTGGAGGTGCAAACCTTCCGATGTATGATGAATTTGCTAGATGTGATATTAGACATATTTTGGTAAGACATGAACAATCTGCAGCACATATGGCTGATGGATTTGGGAGAGTTAGCAGAAAACCTGGAGTATGCTTTGCAACATCTGGACCTGGTGCTACTAACATTTTAACTGGAATTGCTACTGCACAAGCTGATTCTTCTCCAATGATCGCAGTTACTGGTCAAGTTCCAGTGGCAATGATTGGACGAGATGCATTTCAAGAAAGTGACATAATTGGAATGGCAAATCCAGTAGTAAAATATGCATTTCAACCAAGAACTCCTGGTGAGATTCCAGAAGTGGTTAGAAAAGGATTCTATATTGCAGAAACAGGTAGACCTGGACCTGTTTTAATTGACATTCCAAAAGATGTACAACAAAAAGAAGCATCGATGGTTTTTCCAGATGAATTTAAAATTCGTGGTTATCATCCATGGACAGATCCTGACATTGTACATGTGGAGCGAGCAATTGAAATGTTACTTAGTGCAGAAAAACCAATTATCTTAGCTGGTGGTGGAACAATCATCTCATCAGCATTTGCAGAACTCCAAACAATAGCCGAACTGTTGATGATTCCCGTAGTTACTACTTTCAAAGGCAAGGGTGCATTTCCAGAAAACCATCCGTTGTCATTAGGCCCAATTGGAATGCATGGTCATGCAGAGGCAAATAAGATGATGACTGAAGCTGACTGTGTATTGGCAATAGGTACAAGATTTTCTGATAGATCAGTTGGAACGTTTGAAGCATTTGAAAAGAGACTAAAAATTATTCATATGGATGTAGATCCTGCTGAAATTGGTAAAAATCAGACTACTTCTGTTGCAGTTGTTGGTGACGTGCGTGCATCACTTAGAATTATGGTTAAGATGCTTTTACAAAAAACAGCAAAGAGAACTCAAGACACGGTTTGGATTAAACATGTAAAAGAAACCAAAGCATACTGGAAAGAACATTTAAAATTACATCCTGGTGAAATGGGCGCTGCAAAAATTCTAAGAAAGCTTAGAGAAATTTTACCACATGAATCTATTGTAACTACCGAAGTAGGTCAGCATCAAATGTGGGCTTCATTATTTTACGATGTAATACAACCCGGAACTTTTTTTAGTTCTACTGGACTTGGAACTATGGGCTGGGGATTCCCTGCAGCAATAGGTGCAAAAGTAGCACGACCTGATGTTCCTGTAGTGGATATTGCAGGTGATGGTAGTTTCAGTATGACCGAAAATTCTCTTGCAACAGCAGTGTTGGAAGATATTCCAGTTATCGTATTTTTATTAAATAATTTTACATTGGGAATGGTTGCCCAATGGCAAAGAACTTTCTATGATAGAAGAATGATTGGAGTTGATCAGGGAAAATGTCCTGATTATGTCAAACTTGCAGAATCATATGGTGCTCAAGGAATACGTGCACAATCAATGGATGAGCTTGATAAGGCAATCAAAACAGCATTGAAAAGTGACGTTGCAACAGTAATTGATATACCAATTGACCCTGAAGAAGATGTATTGCCATTTGTAGCTCCTGGAACTTCTCTTGCGGATATGATCTTACCTTCATAGTGATTAATCATGTGGGCAATTCTTACTCTATTAGTTGAAAACAAACCCGGAATCTTGTTTAAAGTAACTCATCTTTTCAGATCAAGAAATTTCAACATTGATAGTATATCTGTAGGTGTGACTGAAAATCCCGAATATTCCAGAATGACTATTACCACATATGGAGATGAAAAACAAGTAGAGCAAATAGTAAAACAACTCGATAAGATGATTGATACCATAGAGGTAAAACACCTAGATGAGCACAAAACAGTATACCGTGAACTAAGTATTTTTAAGATTAAACTGAGTAATGCTAATGATAGCATGGAAGTTAACAAATTGGCAAATGCATATGGTGGCAAAATTCACGATGTACGCAAAGATTCCATAATGGTTGAATTGACTGCTACTCCTGATCAAATCCGGGCTTTTGAGGAATTAGCAAAACCATTTGGAATTCTTGATGTTGCAAGAACCGGTGTTGCTGCCTTACAAAGGAGCGGGGCATGAAAGTTAGAATATTTGATACAACATTAAGAGATGGAGAACAAACAATTGGAGTCTCTCTATCCCCAGATCAAAAATTAGCAATTGCAAAAAAACTTGATGATCTAGGCGTTGATGCAATAGAGGCAGGCTTTCCAGTTATTTCATCTGGTGAATTCAAAGCAGTCAAGATGATTGCAGCTGAGGGATTATCATGTGAGATTGCAGGATTAACTAGAACTATCAAAAATGATATTGATTCCGCAGTTAATGCAGGATTAAATTACATCCACACATTCATTGCAACTTCTGATATACACTTACAATACAAACTCAAAATGACAAGAGAACAAGCACTTGAAAAAGCAATTGAAGCAGTAGAGTATGGAAAATCTCGTGGTCTCCAAGTAGAGTTTTCAGCTGAGGATGCTACACGAACTGACAGAGAATTCTTAAAAAAAGTATTTGCTGATGTTGCAAAAGCAGGAGCTGATAGAGTCAATATTCCTGATACTGTAGGATACTCCACTCCTGAATACATGGCAGAATTAACAAGAGATACTGTCAAAGCAACAAATCTTCCAGTAAGCGTTCATTGTCATAATGACTTTGGTTTGGCCGTTGCAAACTCTTTGGCTGGTATTCATGCTGGAGCTTCGTGTGCACATGTTACCATCAATGGAATTGGTGAGAGAGCTGGAAATGCTTCATTGGAAGAATTTTCAATGGCATTGAAATGTCTTCCATTTGAGCAAAAATATGAAACTAACATTAAATCTGAATTGATTTATGAAACATCTAGATTTATCTCAAAGACTG
>NZ_AHJG01000301.1:0-7789 GCF_000241145.1 Candidatus Nitrosarchaeum limnium BG20
GATTATTTTAAACTCATTCTAATTCTATAAAACTAGAATGAGTGTTAGCTTAGCCTACACACAATTAACCTGCAGAAGTTATGTAAAAGGGATAATAAGATAAATGCCTTATTTGTAATTATTATGCTTAAAAGCACAGTTGTTTCGGGACCAAAATGTCCTTCATGTGGGGATAAAAAAATGATAACAGATGAAACTACGGGGGAGTTGTTTTGTGGAAGATGCGGTTTTGTAATGTCAGAAAAGATTTCAGATACTGGTGCAGAATGGCGTTCTTTTGCCAATGATGACACAAATAGAACTAGGGTAGGTGCAGGCACATCATTGACTATGCATGACATGGGTTTATCTACAGTGATTGGTCCTGCCAACAAAGATTCAACTGGGAAACCTCTCACATCATCAATGAAAAGCTCAATTGAGAGATTAAGAACTTGGGACAGTAGATCACAAGCACATTCATCTGCAGATAGAAATCTAAGACAAGCACTAAATGAAATGGATAAACTAAAAGACAAACTTGCATTAACAGATGCAGTAGTAGAAAAAGCTGCATACATTTACAGAAAAGCAATGGAGAAAAAACTAGTCAGAGGTCGTTCAATTCAAGGGTTAGTTGCAGCATGTCTTTATGCATCATGTCGAAATACAGAAACCCCAAGAACACTTGATGATGTGGCAAAAGGTATCAACATAAGAAGAAAAGACGTTGCAAGATGTTATAGATTGATTTTTAGAGAACTTGAATTAAAAATGCCAGTAGTAGATCCCGTAAAAGGAGTATCAAGGATTGCCAGTATTGCAGAGTTAAGTGAAAAGAGTAAACGAAAAGCAGTGGTAATACTTGAACAAGCAAAAAAAATAGGCATGGTTGCTGGAAAAGATCCTATGGGAATAGCTGCAGCTGCATTATATTTGGCATGTATTAGTACTGGTGAGATAAAATCACAAAAAGATATCTCTATTGCATCTGGAGTTACAGAAGTAACAATAAGAAACAGATGTGCAGGATTAAGAAAAATGCTTCAAAATTGAGATAGAAATGCTAAACAATGAAAATGCGTGGTCAGAATGGTTAGACTTTAATGGAGATACAATTTCAAAAATTCCTCAGTCAGCAGGAGTATACATGATGCATGCATCAATGAAAATTTTATTTATTGGTGGTGCTGAAAACATCAAAATAAGTATTCAAGATAAAGAAGAAGAACAGTGTATTTCAAAAGCTACAAGGATAAGATATATGCAGACGCCATCATATGAGAAAGTTGCAGAAGATTTAATCAAAGATTATCAAGATAGACACGAGGGCAAACTTCCTCAATGTATGCAGTAATCATGAAAAAGTTAAAACTGTTTTAGAAATTATAATGCAAGTTCTTGTAATCTTTTGTATTCTAGTTTATCCCATGGAAATACGATGTATTCGTTACCATGAGTTTTTTTAGAATATATGAGTTGCTTCGGATATTTCTTTCCACGCCTTGCAAATAATGTCGCATATACAAAATCTGATGGATTAGAGATTTTTGGAAGTATTTTCTTAAAGGTACTGCCAGAATCATAAATATCATCTACAAAAAGAGAATCCACGGGAATTTTATTTTTATCAACAAGAATTACATCAATGCCCATATGATCTGCCAATAGTCTTGCAGGAACTAATCCTCCGCGACTAATAGTAGAGATACTAGAGAAATCTTTGTGTAATAGAAGAACTTTTTTTGAAAGTTCTTCTATGATTTTTTCAATCTCTTTCCAAGAGATATTTTGATAAGAATTCATGTTGATAACAGACAATACTAGAATTAAGAAGTTATCATTAGAGTCAAAAAGTTCCTAAAACGGGTTTTTTTAGTGGTGCAATAAGTTTAAGAATTTTAAATGCTATTTTACCAAAATCGGCATCTTTTTCTAAGGATACTAATAAAACACCATCTTCTGCCAAAGGAAAACTCATCACAATTACTTTATCTCGATAAGACATTGAAAAATGGACTTCACCAAATTCCTTGTCAAATTCATGCCTCATACGAACTCTAAGGGCAAGTTCCATGAACATCATTTCATCTTGTTTTTGAGATTCTAATGACTGCAAGCCAACCTTCATTCCCCCTGCAATAAGATGCCCTCGACTGTTGATTATTCGTGCAGATCTTACTTTAGGGTCTATTTTGATAATTTTTTGACAAATTTTTTCTAGAACCTCTTGTGAAGTCACTTGTCTAATTATACAAGCGAACTATTTATTGAGATCTGTATTAAAAGTAATCCGTGGAATCACAATCATCAACAAATCCTACAGAATACTACAAACATTTGTCATTATTTTGGACAGATATTATTCATTTAATGTCAAGCAAACCACAAGCATTAACATCACTTGGACCAATGCGGGCATTCGCATCAAATGCTAAAAAAATATCAACGGAATTAATCCAAATAAATGAAAGTTTATTGGAGTTTAACAAATTTGTTACAGAATATTATAAACAACTATCAGAAACTTGGACAGATGCACAAAAAAAGGTAAATCTGAAATCGCCAGATGTACCACATGACGTAGAACAAATGGAATCATTTAAGAGAATATGGATAGATATTTTTGACAATGATTTTACTGAATTATTTGATTCAGAAAAATTTGGAGAAAATTACGGTAAATTGGTTTCAAAAGAGTTAGAACTGACAAAACATTGGAACAACATTTCAAATGTAATTTTACAATCTGTGAATTTACCAAGTAAAGAAGAGATTGATGAAGTGTACAAAGAAATGCACTCACTTAAAAAAAGAATTACAAAATTAGAAATTGAATTGAAAAAGAAAAAAGAAATAAAAACAAAGGAGGAATAAAAAATGAAAAACGAAACAAAATTTGATCCTAAACTGATAGAAGAGATGATAAAATTCAGTAAACATGTTATGGATGCACCTAAATTAGTTTCCGCCCCAGATGAAATTAGTTTAGAAATAACTCCTCATGATATAGTACAAGAAATCGATAAGACAAGATTGCTACACTACAGACCACTTACAGACAAACAACACAAGACACCATTACTAATTTCATATGCATTGATTAATAGATATCATATTTTAGATATTCAACCAGAAAAGAGTTGGGTAAGAAATTTACTATTACAAGGATTTGATGTATACATGTTAGATTGGGGATCCCCTACTAGCATGGACAAATATTTGGATTTTGATGATTATGTTAATGGGTATTTAGATAGTAGTGTAGAATATATCAAAAATGAATCATCAACAGAAAAAATATCTTTACAAGGATATTGTACAGGGGCCACTATTGCAACAGCATATACTGCATTACATCCAGAAAGTGTGAAAAACTATATTGCAACTGCACCTGTAATTGACGGATGGCGTGATACTACAGTAATTAGTAATTTAGCAAAACACATGGATGTAGATAAAATGGTAGAAATTATAGGAAATATGCCTCCAGAATTCATGTATTATTGTTTTTCAGTACTAAAGCCATTTGAACAGGGAATTGAAAAATATGTGAATTTTTTTAAAAATATTGAGAACAAAAAATTTGTAGATAATTTCTTAAGAGTTGAAAAATGGCTTGGAGACACACCACCAATACCAGGAGAGTTGTTCAGACAGTGGATTAAAGATATTTACCAAGAGAATCTTCTAATTCAAAATAAAATGTATGTAGGAGGAAGCCTGATTGATTTGAAAAAAATAAACATGCCATTATTTACACAAGTTGCAGTAGGAGACCACTTGGTATCGCCTGAATGTAGTATGCCTCTACATTATGCAGTTGGAAGTGAAGATAAAACATTGAAGATATACCCTACTGGGCATGTTGGAATGATTGCTAGTTCACTATCTCAAAACAAGGTACTTCCAGAATTAGGCAAGTGGCTTGAAGAAAGATCATAAAATAAAAAATAAAAATTTACCACTAGTTGTTCTTTGTGGTGAATGCACTTATCCAGGATTGTAGAATGTTTTTGTTCAGGTCAGCAAAGGATTTTGCATTATCATTGAATGTTTTGATGTTTTGTTGTGTAGCATCAATTGTTGCAAGTGTAATTTGATTCTGTATTGAAGCTGCCTTTACAAATTCTTCTGTAGTATCATGAATTACTTTTAGTGTTGCTTGTGGAATATTTGCAGCAATACCTGCTTTCTTTGCATATTCTTTTTGTATTGTAATTGTAGAATCTACAATATTTTCATATGCTTGCAGGTACTCTTGTTGAACATTAGTAATTGACTGATGATATTGTGGTACTGAATGTCTAATTCCTGAGAAAAGTTTGTCTACATTTTCCTGATATACAGAAAATAGATCTTTAGATCCTGGTGTTTGTTCGTTTTTACTCATTGTTTCACCTCCTTATTTTTTGATTTTTTTGCGATTGGAAGGATTATGACTTGAACCAAGTCTCCTTCTCCTAATCCAAGTGCAGTACGTTCTGCCTCTGGAATTGAAATTCTGCCATTACTGCTGACAGTTGTTTTGTATGCTCCCCAATTCATAAAAGATGGAAGCATTTGGCCAATCTGAAACATGGTCTCCATACTTTTATTTTGCATAGAAGACATGTTCTTCATTAAATCAGATTGAGCATTTCGTGTGTTGTCTGAAACTTCTCTTAGAGTTTCTAAAGGATTGAATGTTTGAGTATTTTGATTAGTCATTAGCATGCCAAAGTTTTTCATAAATTCTGCTTGAGCACGGCCATTTTTTTGAATCCAGTCTTTAAACATCTCTGAAGGGTTAAATTGGTTATAATTACCACTCATTGGTAATTGTAGGAACTACTTTGTATATAAAGTGTTCTACTTTAAAAGAAAATTCAATACAATAGACAAAAAGGTCTCAGGATCTTGCACATATGGAGTATGTCCACATTTCTCCATTTTATGAAACTTACAGTCTCGAATAAAAGATACAAATCCATCTGCAAATTCAACGGGTACAACTGGATCATTAACACCCCAAATTACCAAAGTGGGGCATTGAATTGTGTGTAATTTAGGAGATATTATTTCCGAATTTTTCATTCCTAAAATAGTTGACATAAATGCTAACTTTGAATTTGGCAATTGCATTCTTTCAATGAATCCCTTAACGATTTTTTCATCCACAGTGTTGCCTGATGCTTCCATTAGATCAAATGCATTTTTAGCACTTTGTTCATTAGGATATAGTGCAGCCATAATGTATGCATCGAGTGCAGGAGTAGATTGTTTCATGGCACCTGCGGGAGATACAAGTACCAATTTTTCTACATTTTTTGGATTAGCAGAAGTATACTCTGCAGATATTTGACCCCCTAAAGAGGAACCAATAATGATAGGACATTTAATTTGTAAGGCATCAAGGAATTTTCCTAGAAAATTAACAAACATTTCAGGAGAGTAGTCCAAAATAGGTTTATCACTATATCCGTAACCTATCAAATCAGGTACAATAACACGATAGTGTTTTGCAAATGTAGGAATAACTAGATTCCATCTTTCAGCAGATGCACCTAACCCATGAACCAATACAAGTGTATTTTTTGAATCACCAGATTCAAGATAACGGATCTTGTTGCCATCTACTTGTATGAATTTTTCTTGCATTAATTTAGCGTAAATATTTACCTAGTTAAGGGTAATCAATATTATCGATCAGAAAAATTTAACAGATTTTCAAATTTTTGGGAATGTAATAAACAGGACTATGTTTTTTAAGATCTAAAGAAAAATCACATTGTGATAGATAAAAAAATAACTAAAATACTAGTACCAATGGATGGGTCTAAAAATTCTTTTAGAGCACTTGAAATGGCGATATCAATAGCAAGGCAGTTTGAGGCCACGATTACATGCACATATGCTATTAACATGCAACCACATTCAGAATTTCAAGGAATCACTTCAATAACTAAAGAGATCAATAAAGAAATTAAAAAAATAATGAATACTGCAAAAGAATTATCAGATAAAAACAATGTATCATTTAAAGAAAAAACCATGGTAGGTGACATAGGATATAATCTTGTGAAATTAGCACATGATAAAAAAGAGAAATTTGATTTGATAGTGATGGGTTCTCGTGGTAGAAGCGTGGTAAAGGAGGTATTCTTAGGAAGTGTTTCAAATTATGTTATCCATTCATCTAAAATTCCAGTACTGATTGTAAAGTAATTTTAAGACAATCCGTGTTTTTGGAAATATTTTTGATGATATTCTTCAGCTTTGTAGAATGTAGGGGCGGGAACAATTTCAGTTACGATTGGTTTATGTAATTTACCTGACTTTTCTAATTCTTCTTTAGATTTCTGTGCAATCTTTTTTTGTTCTTCATCGTGAAAAAATATAGCTGAACGATATTGGTTACCAATATCAAGTCCTTGCCGATTCAAGGTGGTAGGATCATGATTATTCCAAAACACTTGGAGTAACTCATCATAAGAAATTTCATTGGGATCATATTCAACTTGGACTGCCTCTGCATGTCCAGTTGTATCAGTACAAACTTCTTCATATGTGGGATTGGATAATTTCCCTCCAATGTAACCCACCTGTGTTGATTTCACACCTTTGGTTTTACGAAGTAAATCTTCAACATGCCAAAAACATCCAGCGCCAAATGTTGCCTTCATGACTTTAATTCATGTAATATCAAATTAAAACCATTTGATCACGATATGGAAAGAAATGTCGAGAGAAGATAAATTTTCAATTAACATTTGTAAAAATTTCAACTACTTTTTTGGCTAGATTTTCAATATTAGCAGTAGGTTCTGCAGAAATTAAAAGTAATATTTGTGTAATTGGAAATGGAAAACTTACCAAGACTGCTTTGTCTCTTCTAGCTGCAAGATAGTTAATAGGACCTAAACTGTCATCAAAATCTTTTCGAATAGAAAACTGCGATACAAATTTTAAAAATGAATGAAGGCGAGTTTCATCGTCTTCGTATGGAACTAGTCCCTCTTTAAAACCACCAGAGATCAGATCACCATTTTTATCAACAATTCCAGCAAATCTAATTTCAGATTCTTTTAGTAATTGAGAACATTTTTCATCATAAAGCTTTAGTGCAGCGTCATTTTGAGTAGACATCGTAGGTATTCAACGAATCAAAAATAAAAACCTAGTCAATAATAAAGACAACTCTCAGATATAACGGAATTGTGTATTGTTATAGAATTCCATATCGGTCATTAAGTTAAGCATGTTTTTACTACCAATTAATAAGTAAAAAAGCATAAACATATTTCAATGAAAGTAGTGATTCCAATAATTTTAGGAATTATAGTAGTTATCGTAACGCCAAGCGCATTTGCACATGAGCCAAATTTTGAAGTAAAAACAACTAAAGATATTTTAAAATTTTGTGAATTTTTTCATGCTGAATACAATCTATTGGGACCAGATGCACTTGCCGATCAGCATCCAAATTTACCAAATCTTAGAGCATGTGGAATTTTGTATCACAACATAGCTTGGAATAGCACCCATCCAGGGAGAGATATTGTATTAATTGCCGAGATTGAAAAATACTTGGGAGATTCATCATACATCAAAGAAAGATGGATAAAAAATTCTGAAAAAATCCCAATATGGTTGAAAAACGATGCAAGAATGTGGTCAAATGAAGAAACAACTGACACGTTATTTGTAAAAGGGATAAGAAAAATGTTAGATGACCATATTCTAAATCCATCTTTGGAAAATTCAAAAAGAAAGTGTATTGAAAATAAACTGTGCATAATGAAATCAGATTATATGAAATACTCATATT
>NZ_AHJG01000300.1:0-1069 GCF_000241145.1 Candidatus Nitrosarchaeum limnium BG20
CAGATTGTACTTGTTGATTTTTGTATACAAGACTGTAAATTTTCAACTCAAATCCATGTTTTTCTAATTTTAATCCCTTTGCAACTCCCAAAATTATCACCCATGCAATTAGAACATAGATTATCGAATTTTGAGTAATAAAATCAAGGTCCAAATTAATTGTTAATTTTTTAAACTACGGTCATTTATAGTTATTATGAAGCCAATCATGATAATCTCAACTTATCCTAACAAGAACTCCATAACAAAAATTGCAAATGAGTTAGTTAAAGACAAAATTGTTGCATGTGTGAATATTACCAAAATTTCATCAATTTATTCTTGGAAAGAAAAAATTGAAAATACATCAGAATATCTCGCATTTTTCAAAACTACTCAAAAAAACAAAAAACATCTCAAAGAAAAAATTAAATCGACTCATCCTTATGATGTTCCAGAAATTATTGAAATTGACATTATATCAATAAACAAATCATATCTTCAATGGTTAATAAAATCAACAATCTAGGATTCTATTGCATAGCGTAACAAAGAAACTATTCCTCCCAATCCTGTAACCCTCAGACCGATATCTGTGGATGAATCTACACTGAATGTTTTTACACCCTTACTTTCAGCATCATTGAGAAGCTCTATGACTTGTTTCTCATCATTTGTTTGAATTGCCTTATCTGAAAAAACAAGTAATTCAACAGCTCCGTATTGATTAGCTTTTAGTGTTTCCTCAAAACCCATAGTGAATTTTCTACTCTTTTTGTTTGCTCTGAGCATAATCTCATCAATAATTGATGATACTTTGGCAAGTTTACTCTCTGACATTATTTCCTTCATAGTTTGTGATTTTGGTAAATGTGTAAATCCGTCCTCTCCACCCGAATCAATTCCTTCTGCTATCTGAATTTTATATTTTTGTGCATTTTGAGATCTTAAAAGAAAATTTGAAAATCTTTTCTTTGTTTCACCTGGACCGAAAATAATTATGGAATCTGTTTCTCTGATAATAGAAATTAATGCCTGCTGAATTTGCTCAAAGAATTTTTCAATATTGAAATTTGTTTTGTATCTTTTT
>NZ_AHJG01000299.1:0-6563 GCF_000241145.1 Candidatus Nitrosarchaeum limnium BG20
GAAATTAATAGAATTACCTAAAGTAAAAAATTGGGAAACTGATTCATCTGGCTCTTTTTTAGATAACCAATAATTATCGTCCACCCAATCAAATCCTTTGTGTTTTACTTTTAATTCTACTAATGAAGATGCTAATGATTCTAGTTTACTAGTATCGACCTTAATTTTTGTAAAATTTATGCCTATTCCCAATTCTTCTAAACGAATCATGATATTTCATGCATGCATGAATTTTTATAAATATGGATTGAATCTTTGTTGACCTTGGCTATGGATCCTGACCGTAAAGATTTCTTACTAAAGATGTATGGTAGTTGCTGGGATAATGTAACTAGAGCTGAAGATTCTCTGTGGAAGGTTTTTGCTGCGTATACTGCGTTATTTGCTGGATTGGGCTTAACTATTGAACATATTGGAACTTTTGGTTTTTTGTTTATTATGACTATTTTCAGTTTTGCAGGTATTGTTTCCTCATTAATTGCAAATAGCTGGTTTGTTAGAAATATGGGAATTATTTCAAATATAGAAAAAGAATTCTTGAAATTTGATGCTGATGAAGTTATTCCAAAATCTTGGACTCTGGGTAAAGTTCCATTTCTAAATGTGGAGAATTGGTGGACCATAGTTGCATTATTTTCTGCAATTCTAATAGCAATTCACGTTGTATTGTTATCTACAGTGTCTGAAGCAGATTTACCAAAGCAAATTTTACTTGATGTTTTTGGAGGAATCTTTGTAGGATTTTATTGGATAGTACTACAACGTAATCATGACAAATTTATCAACAGTGCTCCTGGAAAAACTATCTCCTAACTTTTATACACGAAATTCATTAATCTCATAAAAATCAATTTTTGTATAGTCTGCTAATCTACAAATATTGTCAATTACATTATCTTGTAATTGATTTTCTTGCTGATGAAAATGTAACCATTCTTTTAACCTATCTGGATTATAATACACATTTTGCTGAAGTAGTTTTCGAAAATTATTGATTAACATTTTATGATCTGCAGGATATGAGAGAACTCTGTTATTTACTGTGGGAAATGTTAACGTCTCCAGAAAATCTACTAATTTTTCATCCAAGTCATCAAATATCATAATAAATCAACTCTGTTTTTATTTGGAAAATATATTTTTGCATCCGTAATCGTAATTCCAGAACCTTGGAGTCTATTAAGGATATTTCTAACAATGTCTTCTTTAGGTTCTTCATAATCAGAATATTCTATAGAACTAATCACTGAAATTCCTTGATTGTTTATTTTAATTCCATACAAAGCAAGACACAAAGCCCATAGAAGATCATCATGTCTCCCTTTTGGGTGCATCAATTTTGGATGTACGGAATCATGTTTTATCTCCTGTTCCTGAAGCTGCAACAGTAACTCTGAGGCTAGTTTTTGCTGTTTTTTGGAATGAATTCGTGTAATTTCAGGCATAATCAATTCTCCTATAACCATTAGTTTGGTGGCATTTCGAATCATATCATTTTTGGATGAATTTGAAAATGATACTCCTTGTACTTTCATTCCAAGTTCCTGTAATTCCATAACCACACTTTGGTTATTTGTATGATCAACGTAAATCTCATCGATATTGAACTTTGATTGCTTTTCTTTCATGGATTCTTTCCACAAGTGCCAGTCCATCTTTCTCCATGTATCCAAGCTTCTCAATCTAATTTTATCATCACCACCTTGTTCTATGATTACTAAAGCCATGAAATCATTTGAAAATGCAACATCTAATCCTGCAACAATCATCTTAATCACTTAGTTGATACTCCATACTGTTTGATTGTAATATGGCAAGAACTTCTGGAGGAAATGCTGCATATCTTACAGTTAGAAATTGACAGTTGTATTCCTGTTCAAATCTGTAATAGTCTTCTTTTTGTACCTTTTCAACTTCTACTCTATCAATTAACAATCCTTCTGAAATTATCCAAGGTTTTACATCCTTGTAATACTTTGATTCTGAATTATGAAATATTTTTGCAAAGAATCCTCTTCTTCCATTTGGTGTAGATACTACAATTACATGGGCATTTGACTTTGTTCTATGTGGCTCAATTGCCTCTAGTACTGGATCATCATCTAATAAATCCCAATGTGCAGCTTCATCTGCAAATATCACTTCTACATTTTCATATCCACGAATAGCCGCAGGATTTGCAGGAATTGCAATTACCTCTGAATTGTTTATTGTAATGTTGTATTGTGAAGACTGTTTTATGATTCCTGGAATGTTGTAACACAAGTTGATCATTCTTTTGATGTGATCTCTTGCCAAACCCAATCTGATTCCAGTCACAATGAGAAATTTTCTTCCTGGAATTTTATTTTGAACCGCACGAAATAAAATCCACCGTAAAATAATTTCAGTTGCACCAATTCCTCTTGCTTTGTTTAATGCATAATCTCTATGGGTTTCAATGTTAGATATGATGTCCATTTCATATCCAAATATTGGTAGTTCCTTGAAAGGGGGAATCTTGCTTATTGGCAATCCAATGAGTTCATTGAATTTCTTGAAATCTTGTGGGATTTTTACGCCTGAATCGAGGTAATTTGCCTTCTTTTCAAGTAATTCTAGTCGTCGCTTTAGGCTCAAACCTTCATCCTCCTCTCTAATTCCTCTATTCTTTTTTCAAGGGTAGATGCTTCTGCATCTTTGATTAGTCCACTTTGAACCTGAACAAGATACCCGATGTTTTGAGAAATCTTTGTAGCTTTGATTCTGTCTTTTTCTAATTCGTATTTGATTACTTGAGTTTTGATCAAGTTCTTGATGATGTTGCCATATGTCCCTCTCTCATTCCAGGATCTGCCCAACTACGCAATACCTCCTGTAGGTAAATCAGTAGAGGGGGTGTCTTCAAAATGTTCGTCAAGTGTGTTGCTCAGGGTGTTTTTTTCTAAATTTTCTTTCTGAGATAATTTAGAATTTTCAGGGTTGAGTGTTGCATCAAACTCTCTCATGTATTTTTTGAATTCTAAAGACAAAAACCAATGATATTCGTCTTTTAGTTTTATGGTTTTCACAGGTTTTGTCTCTAATTGTTCATCATACATGTCTACTAATTCTAAAATTACAAGCGATTTCATTTCTTTTAGTGCAGTTGATCTTGATACCTTGGCAGATTCCATAAACTGCTCAGTATTTTGTTTACCATTACAATCTAGTAACCTCTTAAACAATTCAACACGATCTCGTGATGCACTAGAGAGTGTAACTGCAACAACTACTGCTAAATCATCATCTGTAATGTAGTTGCGTCCACATAACACTGCATGTCCTCTTGCTAAATTATAGAGTGCATTACTTGCTCTGTTTGGTTGCTCAATAATAGGAGTTTCATAGTTATAATTTGTACCTCCTGAATCTGGATTACTAGTAAACCATGTTGGGATTGTACCCCTTAGCTTTGCAAGCACAATTGCTAAATCAATTATTTTGTTGATTGTGCTGTCATCATCACGTTCCTTGTCCCAAATTATTTTTCCTTCATTCAGTTGTGGATTTTTTTCTATTACGTTCCAAAATCGTGTAATAGCAGTCTTTGCTGATTCAACTTTCTTTGTGTATGATTCATCTTTGAGAATCTGCTTGATCTTTCTCTTTTTTTCAGTTGTTGAATCCGTGTCGTTTGGTAGTCTTAAAAAATACATTTTTGCGCCTAGATTTCCTAGTAATTTCCATACTCTGTGTGGAATCTCTACAACTGCACCTAGCCACATAAATGAAAAATCTCCAGTGTATCCACGACGTCCATGAACTCCAGAATCTGATTGAAAGCCTCTGCCGTCTAAGATGCGAGTAAGCATTCCGAAATATTCCAGCAACTGATCTGGATTTCCAGAAAATAATGGAGCAAGCTCAGATGTTATGAGTGTTTGATGTCTTATTCTTGGAAGCAAATCTACTTTTCCTAGTTCATTTTTCTTGGAATTTGCTGAATGTGATACAAAGGATTTCGGTGTAAATGCATCTGATACATAACAATGAGGAAGTACACTTACTATCTCAAGAATGGTTGACTTGTAACTTGATGGATTTCCCATCAGTATCATTGTGAAAACCTGTGTTATTCCAAAGATCATCTGTTGAGCTTTTACTGATAATGCAGCAGTTACTGCAAAGCTACGGTTTGGAAACTCTTTTTCAATTACTTCTATCAGATAGTTTTTGTTTTCTAATAACTCCTTTTGATATTCATCATGTGTTAGTACTGCTTGTGCTTCTCCATTTTCTTCACTTGGCATTATCAAATGCTCATGATTATGGCTTTTGCAATATTGCATTTGTTCTTCATCGTTACTGTCTACGATAATGTCACATGTAGAGCAATCAAATTTAGTCATACTCTACAACCTCGTTTATTTTGGAATGTTTTTTACAAATACAACGGATTTCAAAATCTAAACCTGTTACAGTATCATGTTTCTGAATCTTGTCTTCATGTTTGCTACAGTTACTGCAGCTACAGTTTGGACAGAGCATCTCAAGGATTAGATTCAACTTTCCCCTCCTTTTCTTCAATTAGTAATCGGACCACTTCGTCAAAGGTCTGATCTTTTTTTGCTAAACTCGCAAGTCTATCACGGGTTTGTTTTTGAAGAACTATTGTAGTTCTTTTCTCATGTAATGTTTTTCTATACATACTAACTATAGGGAATATGCCAAGTTTCGTAGAAAACCCGAATAAATTAGAGCAGTATGGGGCATATCAAAAAGCAATTGATAGTAATGAAGATTTTTCCAATCTTGAAGATGTACCTTTATCAAAAAAAGAAATCCGACTACGAACTTCCATAAAGAAAGTTCTCTTGGCATTAGATAATCACAAGAAATTAAACGTTAGCGGAATTCTTGATAAATCTGGTATTCATACAAATACCTTGTATCATGTAATGCCTATTTTATTGAAAAGAAAAATAATATCTGAAAAAAGGATTCGTCATATTAATAATCAAAAATTTTATTCTCTTAAAAGAAACAGAGCAATAGTTTATCTAGAATTTTTATTTTTGACTGACCGATTTAATATTTTTAACGATTTACACAAAAATTTAAAGCAACACTTTGAAAAATATTGTGATCCTTATCCTTCATTGGATATACGAGTTCAAAAACAAATAGCTAGTTTTGTTGAGCAAAGATTCACGTTAACTGATGAACTTATGAAAGATTGTATTATTAAAAAACGTTCAATGTCCATCTCTGATCTTACAGTTGAACCTGCAAATAAACTCATAATGTATTTTCTTTCTCATAAGTTATGTATGGGAAAATGTTTTGAGAACAATCATTTGTCAAAAGTAATTGTAAAAGATGGAATTTCGTATTGTGCTGAATGTGGACATGAAACAAAAGAAGATGTGTATTATTCTAATCCTAAATTACTGCATTTTTCTAAAGGGCGTTTTGATAAGGATTCCATCCCTGAATAGTCATCTCCTTTTTCAGTCTTTCAACTGCTTCGTTTACTAGAGAAGGAATTTGTTTTTTCATTTCTAATTTTTCTTGTTCTAATTGATGAATCATTATTTTTTGTCTTTCCACTGCATCTATTGTTAACGACGGTTCGAGCTTCAGGAACCATTCCAGTCTTTTTTCATCTGACATCCTGTCGTATTGTGGCAAATATCCTCCATGACCTGTCATCCTATGAGCGTATCCTTCCCTATGAACATCTGAAGCTTTACCAAAAAAGAAAGACCTGAAAGAATACAGGGTAATCATTCTAAATCCATTTGACTTGTACTTTTGTGTAAATCCAGCTTCGGTAGTATACTTGTTAAACATTGTAGATTCTGCTTTTTCTGCATGAGCTGGGTTTTCATTAGTAGCCCATATCAAATCGTTATCGCTTAGGTCCTTTAGTCTAGTTAACAATAGCTTTGATGCCTCTCTTGTGAGCCAGACGGAACGACCTGATCTGGTCTTTACGTTCTCTGCCTCGATTCTAATCTTGACTCTTTTTTGAGTCGTATCAATGTCTTTCTTTCTTACCTGTAATAGTTCTCCAGGTCTTGCACCTGTGGATATTAGTGCAAGGTAAAATCCTGTTCTTCTTGGCAATGAAACTGCAAATATTTTCTGTATTTCCTCTAATGTTAGTTCGTGTAATTCTTCTTTGGTTGTGGGCTTGTATTCTAGTGGTTCATCAAAGTCATCTGAATGAATCTTGATTCCGTTGTGAGAAAACACCCTGCTGATTTTTGAAATGTATTGCTTGATTGAACTAGTCAATGACCCATTTTGATACTGCCAGTCAATCCATGATTGAAGCGTATCTCTGATTGCCTCTGTTTGTTCTTGGCCATTTAGAGTTCCAAGTTCTTTGAATATGTCATCGATTGTTCTACCATCATAGTAATCTTGACAGAACCTGTTAAAGGAATTTTTAGAAGCCTCTATGTTTTGTCGTGTCTTGATGGATAGCTTGCTAACCTTGTCCTCAAATGATTTTCTGTTTTTCTTTTCCACCAGAAATGATGTCATGCAAACTAATACTTATTATCGCCTATAAAGTAGAACTTATCAATGGATTT
>NZ_AHJG01000298.1:0-721 GCF_000241145.1 Candidatus Nitrosarchaeum limnium BG20
GATCTTTTTCTAGTTCCACAGCAGCTATGCTATTTTTGAGCTCTTCTTCTTTTTGAGATATGTTCTTTCTTTCAAGCTCAATCATGGATTCTTTTCTTTCCATCTCTATCCCAGCTATTCGTCTCTCAAATTCTACTAGGGCTATTCGTCTTTCCAGTTCTACCGCTGCTATCCTGCTCTCTAATTCCTCTTCTTTTTGAGATATTTTTTCTCTCTCGATTTCAATTGCGGCCAGATTCTCTTGTAACTCTTTTTCTTTTTTAGAAATGTTAGTTCTTTCATTATACAGTAAGTTGTTTGTCTTTTCAATCTCTATCTGAACGTGTTTTCTTTCTAGTTCTACCGTAGCTAAATTCTTTTCTAACTCATCTGATTTCTGAACCACATTCTTTCTTTCTTGTTCTACTTCTGTAATACGATTTTCCAATTCTCTTGTTTTTTGTTCTATTTTCTTTTTATCAAGTTCTACTGTAGCTAAACTTTTTTCTATCTCTTTTGCTTTTTGTACAATTTCTTTCTTTGCTAGTTCTATTGATTTCTTATTTTTTTGAAGTTCTTCAATTGTTAGATTTTCTTTCTAGTTCTACCGTAGCTAAATTCTTTTCTAACTCATCTGTCTTTTCAAATATTCTTCTCTTTTCCAGTTCTACCGTAGCTAAATTCTTTTCTAACTCATCTGTCTTTTCAAATATTTTCTTTTTCTCTAGTTCAATTATCTGTG
>NZ_AHJG01000297.1:0-905 GCF_000241145.1 Candidatus Nitrosarchaeum limnium BG20
AAACTAACATCACCTTTGATTATATTTGCAATTTCTTCCATGACATCTTTTGGATTTCCTCCTTCTTTAGACAAAAGGGACGGATTTGTTGTAATACCATCTAATAATCCCATGTCATTGAATTTTCTAATTGCTTCAAGATTTGCAGTGTCAAGAAAAATTTTCATTGTTTTCTACCCCTTATTTCTTTGACTTGTTTTGCTATATTAAAAGATGTTATTCCATGTTTTTCTAATAGCAAAGAAATTTCATTGTCTCTAGCAGATTCACCGAACATATCTTGCGCACCTATTCTTTTAATTGGAACAGGGTATCTCTCAGATACAGATTCTGCAACTGCTGATCCCATACCTCCCATTATGTTGTGGTCTTCACAAGTTACTATACCCCCAGTTTCTCTTGCTGCTTTTTCTAAAAGTTCAGCATCAATTGGTTTTATTGAAAACATATCCAATACCCTACATGAAATTCCTTCTTGATTTAATGAATCAGCTGCTTCAAGGGCCATTCTTACTGTAATTCCACATGCAGCTATAGTACAATCAGACCCATCTCGAAGTGTAATTCCTTTACCAATTTGAAAATCTTGAGATTCTGAATAAACTACGGGAGTGTTTGATCTTGCCATTCTCATGTAAAACGGGCCATATTCATTTGCCATCAAACGAGTTAATTTTGAAACTGCAAAAGTATCAGCAGGTATAAACACACGAAAATTAGGGATTGCTCTCATTATTGCAATGTCTTCAATTTGTTGATGAGAACCACCATCAGGTCCAACTGACAAACCGCCATGAGAAACAACTAATTTTACATTGAGACCTTTTTTATTTCCAGATGAAGGATATGCAATTCCATTTCTTATTTGATCTACAGCACGTCCGGGTAGAAATATTGCATAAGTA
>NZ_AHJG01000296.1:0-1223 GCF_000241145.1 Candidatus Nitrosarchaeum limnium BG20
TCAACTAATTCCGAAATAAAACAGATAACCTCAGTCTTCAACTGTATGTTCAGTTAATACTTCAACATAGACCTGCAGGATATCATTATTTGAAATTGCCTTTGTTTCTTTAAAGCTAAATTCTTCAACTAGTTGTTGATTAATTCTAAACATCTTCTCCTTTTTTGTCTAAAAATGGTACAAACACATAGCCAGGTTGATTTCTAATTTCTACAACTCCACTCAGTGTTTTTTTAATAATATCATTGATTGTGGATATCCCCCTACAGGCGCAATTAACAATCCATTAATAGATAATTGTTCAAGTAGTGAGTCTGGGATTTTTTTACATGCTGCAGTAATTATAATTCTATCAAAAGGGGATTCTTCGGGAAATCCAAAACTGCCATCTCCTGAAATCACTTTGACGTTGTGGATTCCCAATTTGTCAAGATTTTTTTTTGCAAATTCTGCAAGCTCTGCATGTCGCTCAATAGAGTAAACAATACCATGTCCTACCAAGTATGCAAGAATCGCGGTTTGCCAGCCAGAACCACTTCCTATTTCTAAAATTTTTTGTCCCTCTTTGACATCTAGCCATTCAGTCATTCGTGATACAACTGAAGGTTGAGATATTGTTTGATTTTTCATTATTTGTATTGGAGAATCATCATATGTTTTTTCTATTAATGAAGAAGGTACAAATTCATGTCTAGGAGCATTTCTAATTGCCAATTCAATTTTCTTATCATTGAGAAACCCAGATTTCTTCATAACCGAGATTAAATGATCTAATTTCTGTTGGTATTTTTCACTTGTTTTCATTTTGATTAAAGCCTTTTCAAAGTAATTATTTTACGACTATCATTATCAAAAATAGGAATCAGAACAACACTAATCTAAAGAACTGCCATTTAGGAATTATGAATCTTGAATCTCAGAAAAAGATTGACGAGATAATGTATGAAACAAATGAAAAGATTTCAGCAATTGTTAATGAAATTAGAGATATTCGATTTTCTAAAATGAGTGAAAGTGAAAAACAACTCAAATGCGATAATCTTAGGTTGGAATTTGAACATGTCATGATTGAAGAAGAAGAGAAAGTAGTGAAAGTGATGAAGGAGTATCCATGAAAATAAACGAGATTGACCCAGATTATGAAACGGTAAAGATTGATCAGATTGGTGTAATTGATTCACTCACGGGAGCAGTCGTATTCAGAGACGAAACAGTAGAATTTG
>NZ_AHJG01000295.1:0-2843 GCF_000241145.1 Candidatus Nitrosarchaeum limnium BG20
CGGATAAATATGGTCAATATATTACACAAGAGTTTACAGTAGATTCAATTAACAATAATGGAGTTCAGATTACTTCAGAAAAAAATACAAAAGATAAGAAAGAAACTATAGAAATTAGTTTTGATAATAATGGTTCAATTATAGCAGATAAAAAATGCTGTGTTATAGAAAAATTCATGTATTTAACTCCAATTAAGATTGGAGACATACTAGTTGATGATTTAATAGTTACAAGTGATGCAACATATGAATTTGATGGAAAATCACGACGAGTGTGGATTGCACAAGGTGTAAAGAAACAAGACACGTTGATTGTGGATAAACAAACAGGATTAGTATTATCAGATAGTCATAAAGAAACAGGTTTGAATATCAAATGGGATAAAACAGAATTGATGAAGACAAATATCTTTGAGAAAAAATATGTAAATGATCAATCAGTAATACCAAAATGGTTCAAAACAACTACAAAATGGTTTCTAAATAACTTAATTTCAGAATCTGAATACATAAAGGCAACAGAAAATCTACTAGAACGAGAAATTATTAGAATCTGAGTTAAAGACTACATTTTAAAACAACATATTCAATTGTATTTTTTTCAGAAGCTTTTTTCATTTTAAGCATTGATGTGAATAGGATTTGTTCAACAAATTTTGAGTATTTTTTTAAAATCAATTTTTTGATTTCATCCCTATTTTTGATATAATAATTAGCAAGTGGAACATAAACTTCTTTTCCAATTAATTTTTCATCATTAATTTTAAAACCAATAGAACCTACGAGTTTTTTTACAAATTCTAACTCATAATGTTCAGAAGACCAAGTAAATTTCAGAATCCCCAGTTTCATAATTGATGCATTTTGCATAGTTACAGGGATTGCCAAAGTCAAGATGCCATTAGATTTTAGAATTCGTTTAGATTCTAAAATAAAATCTTTTAGAGGTTTGAAATGCTGTGATGATTCTAAAGCCAAAACACGGTCTACAGAGTTATCAGCAAAAGGCAATTTTGTTGATGTGGAATTAAAAAAGTGGATATTTTTTTGTGGACCAGAAAAAGATAGTTGGTCATAATTAATATTTATACAAAATAAATCCAATTTTTCATACTTATCTCTCCAAAAAATCGCTGGTGCAGATAATCCACTTCCAACATCAACTAAGTTTTTTGCTTTTTCCAGTTCTGCCAATTTGCCAAAATATGAGCAGAGATTTTTTTGTGCAGATAGAGGATCATTAGTGTTTTCCATCCAATATCCAAAATTCAGCATTGTTCCACCAGTTGCAAGCTGCATTATAGGAGAAAGAGAGTTGTAAAGTTTTATGACATCTCTTTCATTTTTTCTTATAGTCCAAAAAAAAACATCCAGGGGGTTGATTAATTTCAAAAAGATTTTCAAAGAGAGTTGAAAATGGTTCTTATTAATTTTAAGGCATTAAATTACATCAAAATACAGTGATGGGTTTTAACAAGAGTGAAGAATTATGATGTTTTATTAGATTGAGTAAAATAAAGAGAGCATGAGTGAGTCAAACAAATCCCCAGAGGTAATAATTGCAAAATGGAGTGAGAGATTTTTTGCGTGGTTAATTGATTTTGTCATTATTTCAGTTATTTCCACCATAGCAATATCATCTATTTTCGGATCAATTGATTATGATTTTAACGAAAAATTTTTCTGGGCAGAAATGACACAATTTATTCCAACAAGCGTGATCTTTTTTGGATATTGGGTAATTTTGGAATATCTGAAAGGTCAAACAATTGGAAAAAAGATCCTAAATTTAAAAATTACAAACATGTATGGTAAAAAACCAGATTTGAAGGGCATTTTAATCAGTAGTTTTGGAAAAACATTTCTTCTTCCAATTGATGTTGGATTAGGTTGGATTTTTACCAATGAAATGCGTCAGAGAATTTTTAATAAGATTGGCGATACAATAATTATTAAAATAAAAGAACAGGATCAAAATACAGACAATATAAAATACAAAAAAGATTAGATTTTGTCATATTTTATTATACAGTTGTTTTTGGAGAGTTAACCACTAGATCTATAACTTATTAAAAATAATTCATTTTCAGATATGTCTGAGAACATCAAATGGTGGGAAGGTCTTGCAAAAGAATTACAAAAAGATATAGAATTTGAAGAATAACAACTAGCATTAATGAATAACCAATAAAGTAAATCATAATTGTACAAATAAAATTCACAAAATATAATTAAATAAAATAATGAAAAGAAACTATTGAGTCCAACCGCGAACAACTAATTTTTCAATGCTGGTTGATTTTACACAAGCAGCTTGACCATTAAGTTTGAAAGCAAGTTCCAGACCTTCTCTACAAACCACATCTTTTGACGCTACACCATCTTTGACTTGTTTAAGTGGTGAAAGTATCATTACAGGAGCATCTTCATGTTCCATCATTTCATCACTTGGTTTTTCCATAACGTCTCCAGTATTCATTTCCTCATCAAGTGTTTTGGTAGAATTATCTTGATCCATCATATGTTCAGGATTTACCATGTCATCACCTGTTTGAATTGACTCGCTAAGGTTTGTATTGGTTGAATTTCCTGTTGTGTCTGCAAATACAATGTTTGATGGATTCACAATCAATCCAGTCACAAGTACAGAAAACAACAAAAAGAATCCAATATAGGCATTCATATTAAAACTACTGAAGACTAGATGTAATTTAAGATTTGGGTAAATTCATTTTCATCTAGATCATATAATTGAGACAGATAGTAAGATCATAGAGATATCCAAATAAAATAAATCATCAAAACAAAATGTATAGCATTCGCTAAGAGTGATTAAAAATAAA
>NZ_AHJG01000294.1:0-21573 GCF_000241145.1 Candidatus Nitrosarchaeum limnium BG20
ATTCAGGAGAAACATGAGATTCTTGAAATTCAGAGAGGATATCTTCTGCGTCTTTGGATTTAGTGTCGCTCAATTCATTATTCCTTTAACACAAAAATCTTCTTTGGCTTTTATTTAATTTTTGATATCTTCACGCTCAATGTATTTTTCAAAGATTTGTTCAACTTCGTCATCACTTTTACTGTTTTTTACTTGATTTACCAAATCAGTATCTTCAATTTCATAGCAGTTTAGGAAATCTTGTGAATCTTTGAATAGCAAAATAACTTTGTCTTTAAACACATGGTGATAGAGTTTTTCTTTTTCCATCAATTCAGGCTTTATGTTAAGACCATTATCATCAGAAGAAACAGGGTAAGTCATACCATCATTAGAAATATTCGATATTTAGGTGAATACACAATATAGTAATAATCAAACAGACAAATCAAGGCAATGGGAGCTAGAGTAGTTTTCCACATAGATTTTGATTATTTTTTTGCACAGTGTGAAGAATTACGAAACCCAGATCTAAAATCAAAACCAGTTTGTGTTTGTGTTTATTCAGACAGAGGAGGAGATAGTGGAGCAATTGCAACTGCAAACTATATTGCTAGAAAATTTGGAGTTAAATCAGGCATACCAATTAGCTTTGCAAAAAAAAGATTAGAAGATAGAAAAGATGCGGTTTTTCTTCCAGTAGACTTTGATTATTACTTGGAGATATCGGAAAATGCAATGAGTGTCATAAAGGAAAGTGCAGATATTTTTGAATATGTTGGAAAAGACGAGGCATACTTAGATGTAAGTAATAGAGTAGAAGGTGATTTTAATAAAGCAAGTCATTTGGCTCAGCAAATTAAAAATGCAGTTAGAGATAAAGTTAAACTTAGTTGTTCTATAGGAGTATCAACAAATAAACTGATTGCAAAAATTGCATCTGATTTTAAAAAACCAGATGGATTAACTGTTGTATCACCAGAAAAAATTGAAGAATTTTTAGGACAGTTAAAAATTAGAGCAATTCCAGGTATCGGTAAAAAGACAGAGGATAGATTTACACAAATGAATTTTGAAATAATCGATGATTTAAAAAAATTAGACGTATTTACATTGAATAAAGAATTTGGGAGAAAACATGGTACTTACATATTCAATGCAGCGAGAGGAATTGATACTGAACCAGTAAAAGAAAGAGATCCAAGTGTGCAGTATAGTAAAATCACTACATTGAAAAAAGATTCAAAAGATTTTGATTTCTTAGCAGAAAACATCAATCAATTATGTGTAGAATTACATGAAGTTGTTAAAAAAAATAACAGGATGTTCAAATCAATAGGAATTCAGTTTATACAGTCAGATTTAACAAACAAAACTAAATCAAGAATGCTAAAAAATCCCACAGCAAACCTAGAAGAATTACAAAAAAATGCAAATCAATTGTTAAAAGAAGCATTGGAAGATCAAAAAAATACTATTAGGAGATTAGGAGTTAAAGTTTCAGAACTGTCAGAACTTCGCGGTCAAAGTGACATTACTAGCTACTTTTAGGAGTAGATTTACCTTGAGACTCTAATTTTTTTAGTCGCTTTGTTTCAATTAAGATTACAATTAATAAAAATGCAAATAGCCAAGGCAGAAACATAATCTCACCAGCTACAGAATGGAATTCCTCCCATTGTTTTACATCAGTTGTAACTTTAAGAGCATACCACGATAATGAAAAAATTCTAATCATGTTAATTCCAATTGTACCTGCAATTCCAATCCCAAAATAGATAGATTTTCTCTTTCTTGGAATATTCATTTTTAAAAGAAATGCACCCATTACTAAAGAGTAGATAATAATACTGTGAACGCCTGCGGATGGCCAAAATACTTGAAGAACCATCGGTCCAAAATCACCTCTTAAGAACATTATATTATCACGCGCCGTAGCAGTACCAAGATCTAATACATTGATCAGCCAAACATTTGTTTGAACTAGATACGGTACAACATATTGTAAAGGTCCAAGTGTATCGTATGGAAAGAAGGCGTCCAAAGATAAAATGATGGCACTACCAGCAAGGAAGATCGGACCAGCTGGTGCAATTCTAATCCATCGCTTACCAAAAAATATACTCAGTGCAACAACTACAAAAATAGCCATAACTATAAAGTCCCACATCCAAGTCCATGAGTAGATGAGCTGAACATTATATTGCTCAGCAGACGCCAAAAGATAATCGCGTAATCCATATTCTAATCCTGCAATGTAAACAATTACTGCAGCAGCAAGAGGGATTACAGCCAATAATCTCTTTTTAGAAATAATAATTTTTAGACCAATTAATTCTGCAACAACAAACACTAATGCAAAAAGAAATCCACCTCTTCCTTGATTCCAACTTAGACTAAAGCTGTCAGGAAAGGCAATTAGTGCAAAAAGAATTGGACTAGAAATAATCCCAATACCAAATAGCAAATTTCTATTTTGCAACATATTTGGATTGAAATGTGGTCAATAAATAGATCAAGGTCTCATGATATTTTCAATAAAGATTTCTCGGACAATTAAGATGCTCATAGTATGGATCAGATAATTTATCTTTGACCAAAAAAACAACAATTGCATAATTTCCAGTTCTAGGTATGACTTTACGACATTTCATGCAAATCGGTCTATCCATGAGCAGATTTGAGAGTAAAAGATACATTAGAAACAGGGTGTAATAATCAAAAATTACCTGCAAAACAAAATCAAAATATATTCTAGAGGTATGTAATTAGAAAAAATCAGCAATAGTTTTCTGACGAATTAATTTCATCATATTTCCTTTTGAAAGCCATTCGTGTTTAGCAATACTCATCTTCTTTGATGCCAAAGTTAGTGCGTCATCAAAGTTATCGCCAATTAAAGGAGTCTTCATCATTGCAGATCTAATTCCTTCCCTTACCTGCCAAACACCTACAGGTATTGCATATTCAGGTCTAATTTCTCTTAGAATTATCACACCTGACTGAATTTTATTTTTTGCCAGATATTCAGAAACTCCTAATTTTGCAGCAAAATATGCACCTGCTATTTGAGGAGGGTGATCAATTCCACGTGCATCTTCAAAATCAGAACCAAATCCTAAAACACCATTAGAATACCAAGCTTCAATCATTTCATAAATCCATCTATGTGGAAATAAAATTACAGAAAACAAGTTTCCAAGATGTTCATATGTGAAAACTTTGTATGTATCAATCAAAGAATAATTTAAAATTTCTTTAGTAAGCGATTTTGAGATGATGTCATCCGTTGCAGTTATACTCCATTTTGTAGGAACTAGTTTTCGTTTTTGTCCAAGCATTCCAATGCTAAAACATTTTTGAATTTTTGAAATATTAATTCCAGAATTATAGAGATGTAAAACAGCATCAGAGGCATTTAGATCCTTGTCATAGAAAATTTTTTCGATAGATTTTGTAGTTGATGTATTATAAAATTTTGCGGATTTAAGTTCTCCAATTGGACCAAACGGTGCACTTTCTCCATCAAGAAAAACATTAGGAGTTGTGTTCTTGGTGAATTCTAAATCTGACTCGGTAGGTTTAGAAGACATTGTTATTTCTTGCAAATTTTCTATGTAACGGCCTTCTGTTTGATGGATTGAAACTTTTTGGATTCCACGAATTAGATTCAATCTAAAATTAACAATATCTTCAAGAGATTTACCAGTCCATCTTTCTGGATTATCTAGTAAGCTTGTATCACCATGTATGGGCGGAACCATTGGTCCAACGAAAACTTTTGGATAATTGTATGAACCTACGAATACAGATGGAGGGCTAGAGCCACTAATCGAATCAGATGAAAACAAATTACCATACTTTGATAAATTTTCATGCCATTTTGCTAAAATTGCTTTTCGGATATCTTGAGAATTGGCAGACACTGTAATTTGTGCCTAAAATGTTCCTATTAAGTTGCCTAATGTGTAAAATTGACAATAACTTAACGCATAATGTTTAAAGAAGAATTCTTAAGATTTACCATGTCAGTCAAAAGAATAGTATCTCTTTTGCCTAGCGCTACAGAATTATTATACGAGTTAGGTGTAGAAGATTTGCTTTATGGTGTAACACATGAATGCAAATATCCAGAAGATGCAAAAACAAAACCACGTGTGATCAAATCTGTTATTGATTCAGATTCATTATCCAGTAAAGAAATAGATACAAAAACTTGTCAGTTATTAAGTGAAGGGAAAGAAATTTTTACATTAAATGAAAAAAATATGATAGAGGCAAACCCAGATCTCATAATATCTCAAGATACATGTGAGGCATGCGCTGCACATAACAATCACGTTACTCAAGCAATTAAGATCTTACCAAAAAAACCAACAGTGTATTCCATGGATCCACATAATTTACAAGAAATTGTAGAGACAGTAAACAATATTGGAAAAATTATAACACGAGAAGACAAAGCAAAAGAAATTACAGAATTTCTGAATAAAAGAATCAATGTAATTAGAGATACAAAGTTTAAAGTTAATCCAAAAGTTCTTGCAATAGAATGGATTGAACCATTTTTTACAGCAGGTCATTGGATTCCAGAAATGATCATGTATGCAGGAGGAGAGAATATGATAAGCAAAGTTGGAGAGTATTCAAGAAAATTAACTATGGATGAGATAAAAAAATCAGATCCAGATATTATCATCCTTATGCCGTGTGGATTTGATACATTTCGAACAATCTCAGAATATAACAAAATATTGAAAGATAACGAAGAATGGAAGCATCTAAGGGCTACAAAATCTAACAATATTTTTGCAGTAGATGCAAATTCATATTTTTCCAAACCAAGCATAGGAGCAATCACAGGATTAGAAATACTCGCAAAAATTATTCAGGCAGAAAATTTTTCAAATCTCAAAGTTCCTAAAAACTCATTTGTACGTATTTGATGAATTGTTATTCCTCAGTAAGATCAACATTATCATGATCAGGTTTTCTTCTACCCGGTCTAATTGGAATATACATGATCGTCATAAAGTTAATGTATTTTCGTATAAGATAGAGGTCAAGGTTTTAAAAATTTGTTCTTTTAGTGTAAATTGATACAAAAATCATGACTAAGATCAGATCAAATTACAATTAGATGTTTTTTATTAAAGATATAATCAAAACAAGATAAGTACACAAATCACAGTTATTTTTCTATTCGTATTTTACACATTAAGCTTAAATCCAAATTTTGTAATGATAAAAAATGAAGAACATATTTGGTTCAATATTTGGTGTCATTTATGATGCCATATCTTCAATATTTAGCTAAAATACATCTAAAAAGTATGAAAATTTGAAACATATGAAAAGTAGATTAGATCAAAGTTCATTGTGTAAGATAATAAGTGTCAAGTGCAATCATTAGAGTTAAAATTGCAAAAGGAACAAAAAAACTTAGACCGATTTTAACATACATCATGTTTTTAATTAATTCATGTGAATATTAACCAATCAATCAGGATTACTGAAAGTGTTCAATTAGATCATTTTACAATATTGCATTCAATTTTTAGTGATTTGATTGTAGTGAAATATGTAAAAACTAACAAGATAATTGCCCCAATCCTAATAGGAAGTTCAAAATTTGTTAGAAATGAAAAGGCAGTTGCACCTACAGAACCAAATGTAGAGATAGCTGCAAATCCAATAGGACCACAACTACAAGCTCCAGCAATAGAACCTACAAATGAACTAAAAAGACTTCCACTAATTTTTCCTTTAGATTTTTTTAGAATATTTATTCTGTAAATATTCATAGGAATTATCAAAGCAGACAATGCAGAAAGAAGTATAATCAATATAAATCCAAATTCGGTTCCTTGCTGAACATGTGCAATAATGTATGGCTCTAAGAAAATATGTTGAGAAACAATCAACAAACCAATTAACATCAATGTGAATATAGTTAATGATAAAAGTAGATACAAAAAATTTGAATAAACTAGTTTTATGTAGAACATTCTAAATTATAATTACCTATACTTATTTAAAAATGGAATACAATAGCAGAAAGTTGAGTGTGGTTAAATCTTTCAATAAATTATGAACATACCTATAAGAATTAATAAAAAGATGAAAAATCAAATTATAAAAGATAAAAAATCAGATGAGTTTTTAAGAGTTATTCCATATTATGAGGGGATTTTTTCTTGAATAGATTTACAAATTTGGAAATAGCGATATCAATAGGACATATTTCACAAAGTACTGTAGAAGAATGCTTAATCAAATGTTTTTCAAATGACTTTCTAGAATCAAATATCATATCACATCTAGTGCAGTAAACTTTGCTAACATTGTTTTTATGAGATTTATCCACGTGTATTTTGTATAATCTGAACTTATAAAGATCCTGCTAAAAATCATCAATTGAAAAAAACCCAGAATGGCAGTCCCTTATTTATGAAAAATAATAGATGTGAAAGACTAATCAGTAGTAATTTTGATTACAAGTAATGGATTTTCATATGATTTTGTAGTTCAACTTCATAACTTGTAACAAATCCACAATGCGTACATGAAAAAAATCCAGTGGACATTGTAGGATTTCTTTCAATTACTTTACCCGTAACGGATTTAATCGATATGACGTTATTGTTTGAGATCACAGCAAAATTTCTTGATTCTCCTATGGAGTCTAGAAATTCTTTGATAGCAGTTATGACCATATTTTTATCAATTGCATCATCATTTAGTGAAGACAGCATGAATTCATTAATCTTCAAAGTTGGAATTGCAGCCACTTGATCAGAGACATAAACAACTAACTCACTTTTAATCGATAATACATCCCTACAATCAATTGTTATCATGGAATTCTTCATGTAAAACAATATTTTAGTTTAACAGATATTGAAAATGATTATTATGGTTTAAAATAATCATTTTTCTTAGATGGGAGATTCAGAAACATTTGGAATAGAAAAAGGATATGGTGAAGAAGTGATATCGTGGTTAAATGAACAATCCAAAAAACAGGGCTGGAAGTTGGAGGCACGGTTGTATGGCTATACAATATCTACAAAAAATTTTGGGGAGTTTGAAATGTTTTCATGGATTGGGGACGTACAAATTGCAAGAAAATTGATCAATAAGGCAAGTAAAAGGTTTAAAATAAAAGTAATAGAGGGAGGATACAAACCTAAAGAAAAGATATTTCGATTAAAAAAATTTGATTATGCAAAAGTTAGAAAAGATGAAAAAACTATTGGTCAATTAGAATTTGAAGCAACAAGATTTGGAAACAGTCATTGGGAGATAATAAATGAAGAACGAAGATAGGAAATACAACTGTGTGAATTACAAATGACAAAAGTCGGAATTATTGGAGCAGGGATGCTTGGAAATGCAGTGGGAATTCATTTATTGGAATCAGGTTTTGATTTGATTGTTTTCAATAGAACAAAAGAAAAAACTAACGAATTAAAAAACAAGGGTGCAAAAATTGCAGATTCCCCAAAAATAGTTGCAGAAAATTCTGAATTAGTAATAACAATAGTAAAAGATGCAGAGGCCGTAAAACAAATATCATTTGGAAAAAATGGCATCATAGAAGGATATCATGAAGGGTTAGTAGTTGCAGATATGAGCACCATAAATCCAATTGAATCAAAAAATATTTCAAAAAAATTCTTAGAATTTAACATAATAAAAATAGACATACCTGTCATGGGAGGACCAAATGTAGCAAAGACAGGAGAGTTAGTATTAATGGCATCAGGTGATGAAAAAACATTCAATAAATTCAAAAATGTTTTTGAAAAAATTGCAAACAAGACTTTTTTCTTGGGAGAGGCAGGTACGGCACATCTAGTCAAACTTTCAATGAATCTTCAAATTACAATGTTGGCATTGTCTCTGTCAGAAGGAATTACATTAGCAAGAAATGCAAATGTCGATCCTAAGATATTCTTAGATATTTTGAATTCAACATATTTTAAAACAGGAATGAGTGAAAATAAAGCATACAAGATGATTCAGGATGAATTTAGTCCTACTTTTACGTTAGCGAATTTGAAAAAAGATATCAGCATAATAACAGATACAGCCGATTCCTTAGGGATCAAATTACCAATGATCAAAAAGGCAGAAGAAGTGTTCACTGAGGCAGTAAAACAGGGGTTTGGAGAAATAGATTACACAGGGATTTTGGCATATATCAAAAAAATAAATGATTTACAAGATCACAAGAATCATGACTAGAATTTACCAAAAATTCTATAAGTTACATCAATAAAATTACAATATGCGATTAAAGGACAAAGTAGCAATAATCACGGGTGCGTCAAGTGACATAGGCAAAGGAGTTGCAAAAAGATTCGTAGAGGAGGGGGCACAAGTCATCTTAATTGCAAGAAATCTAGAAGGATTAGAAAAAGCAAGAAAAGAGATAGGTAATGAAAAATCAACTGCTTCAATGTCATGTGATTTAACCGATGAATCACAAGTAATTCAAACAATTAATCAAATTATGAATACATATGGAAAAATAGATATTTTAATTAACAATGCAGGAGCAATTAATGATCCAGTTCATTTTCATGAAATGAGTGATTCTGAAATTAAAAAATTAATTGATATCAATTTGTTTGGAGTATTCCATATTACAAAGGCAGTGCTAAACAAAATGTCAGAGACCAAAAATGGATCTATTGTAAATATAGGTTCAATCTCAAGTGAAAGAGCAATACCAAGAGTACATTTGGCTGCATATTCTGCAACAAAAGCTGCAATTACAATGTTTACAAAATCAATTGCAGTTGAATATGCAAGAAGACATATCAGATGTAATTGTGTTAATCCTGGAATCATAAATTCAGGAATGATTAAACCATATCTAGATGATCCACAAGCAAGAAAAGTTTTAGAAGAAAGATTACCTTTGGCAAGAATAGGAGAGCCATCAGATGTTGCAAATGCAGTATTATTCTTAGCATCAGATGAAGCAAATTGGATCACAGGTGCCATCTTAAATGTCGATGGTGGAAAAACAGCTTCAGAAGGATAACTCTTTTCGAAACAATGCATTTGCAATTAATTGTGAAATTCTAACTGGTTCAGGTACAGAACCATGTAATGTCAAATCATTTAAGAGATGATGTACGTCAGATAGCATACATCCCTCATATCGAACAAAAAGATTATGATTAGTATGCAAAGTAATCGTTTCTCGTTTCCCTAATTTTTTGTATTCATTAATTTTAGTTTCAAATGATTTTGGAAAATGTTGTTTGAGAGCATTTTCAATTCCTTGAGATTCATGATATGCAATTCCAATAACAGGTATTTTCAATGAAGAAAATAATTTTTTAATATCAATGATATTATACATTGAAACAATTAATCCTGAAAGAAGTAGATAATTAATATCAGAACGATTTAGATCATAATACATTTGAAGAATTTGCTCAGTGGCATCATTGCCTTTCAAAGTGGCACTTCCAAAAACAACCCCATCAATTACAAAATCTTTTCTCATAACTAATCCAGTTAAAATGGATTTTTCTGAATTTTGTTTAAAACTCTCAGCAATAGCTAGACAACGTAAACCTTTTTTTTCAAGATGGAGAGAGTTCATTTTTCTTCTTCCTATTATAAGATCTATAACTTAGACCAGTGACACCCATTATTCCCAAAGTAAGTAGAGACCAGAATGCGAAAGAAACAATATCAGATTCGGTCATAAAAATAATAGATAAATTAAACATCTAAAGTTTCGGTTTAGAAAGTAAGGCAAATTAAATAAATTTCAGTTTTTTCTGAAACATCTAAATAGATTTGATGTAAAGCACATTCATGCCTGAATTTACATGCCCAGATTGTGGTAAAAGATTATTTCATGAAAATGAAGTCACTTTAAAGATAGAAGAGACAATTCATGGTAAATTTTGTAGAAAAAAGGTAGGAGAAACCCAAAGTTTTATGCACAGAGATCTGGGCCATATGAGTACATTTGATCCAGAAAGAGAAAATGATGGGACGGGAAATCCTATTTTAAAAAAATAATTACATCATCAAACCAAAAATTATACCTCAAAATTATATTCTAGGATTACAAAGTAAGGAGGTTGTCATTAGAGTACAATTATGACTTGGTAGTAGTAGGAGGAGGGCCAGCAGGTTCTTCAGTAGCATATGAGGCAGCTAAAAACGGAATTAAAGTTGCACTTTTAGAAAAAGAAGAAACGATTGCATATTCAGTTAGAACAAGTGGAGTGACATGGATAGAGAGTATCAAAGAATTTGGAATTCCCGATGACTGTTATAATCCAATTAAAAATTATTCATTTTGCTCCCCAAATAATGAAGTAACAATTACAGATACAATTCCACATGCTGCAGTGTTAGATGTGAGAAAAACATATCGATGGTTAGCACAACAAGCAGAAAAACATGGCGCAGACATCTTTCTTAAAACAAACATCAAAGATGTGATAAAAAACAAAGATGGTGATATAGCAGGAGTTAGTGGAACAAGCAAAGAGGGTGAAGTAATATTTCATTCCAAAGTTGTTATCGATGCAAGTGGTTTTTCTTCAGTAGTATCCAAATCCATGGGATTCGTTACACAGTGGGAGAGGTTTGGAGCAGGTGCAGAATACGAAGTAAAGGCTGAAAATGTTGATGAAGAAACATGGTGGCTCATGGTTGGTCAAAAATATTCTCCAGCAGGTTATGCATGGATTTTTCCAGTTGGAAATAACATAGTAAGAATCGGAGTAGGAGTAGGAAAACCAGAGTCGGCAGTAGATCCTACAGAGAGGTTAAAAGAGTTGATAGATTCAAAGACAGGTCCAATTAGCAAACTAGGAAAAATTACCCCAATTGAATTTCACTATGGACTGATACCAAACGACGGATTGACAAGAAAAACAGTTTATAATAATTTAATTCTGGTAGGAGATTCTGCAGGACAAGCCAATCCACTAGTACTAGAAGGAATTAGATATGCAATAAAATTTGGAAGAATTGCAGGTAAAATTGCATCGGAGGCAATAAAATTTGGAAAAACAGATGAAGATGCATTGTACGCATATGAGGAAAATTGGAAAAAAGACATTCAAGCAAAAATCAAATCTGCAGGAAAGGTTCAAGATAGATGGATTGGATTATCAGATGAAGAATGGGATAAAGAATTAGATATCATAAAAGAATTAACACCTGAAGAGTTTCTAGATTTTATCAAAGCAGATTTTGGATTATCCAATATGATTAAACTGGCAGCACATCATCCTAAATTAGCAGTAAGACAATTATTTAATCTAGTAAAAAGTAAAAGTAAGTAATTACTTTACAATGAAAAAATCATTGACCACTGCTATGATTTCTTACTTCAGAGATAAAATATGAAATTCATATTACTTAAAACTTAGGCATGAGTAATACGTAAGATTTGTCTGATTTGTAAGGCATTAAGCCATAGCATCTAAAAACGAATTATTTGATTGAAGCATCTCATTTTTTGCAAGAATTCTGTAAGTACAAAAACTATGGAATTGTTCAGTAGTTCTATTCCCACAAGAGATACAAATCATTTTAATGGTTTTATTGCATTGAGTACATTTGCAATAATCAATTAGCATTCCCCCACATTTTCGGCATGACTCATCTGGCAATTTATTTTCAAAGACTTTTTCAATAATTTGGATTTAAGTAAAACGTAGAAGTCATTCATATCAAAGCTCAGTGAAATCAAGATTATAAAGGAATACGGATACATCATACCAATGGATACTGTAAGTCAAATTTTTGATAAATGGGCCAAAAATGGCAGAGATGAGTTAATGGAAAAAGAACATTGGAAAAATGTAATAAAATTTCTAAAAACAGTTTCATTTGATAAACCATTTTCATTTCTAGATGTCGGTTGTGGAAATGGATGGGTGGTAAGAAAGATCTCAGAAAGCAATCACTGTAAAAAGGCGATAGGCATAGACAAAAGTAAAAATATGATCTTACAAGCAAACACAAAGAAAAAAAACAAGACTGAAAAATATATCAATACAGACATCGAATCATTGAATGATAAGGTAAAGTTTGATTTTGTTTTTTCAATGGAATCACTTTATTACGTAGATTCGATTGATGTTGCACTTAAAAAAATATACAAATTATTAAAACCAGGGGGGAAATTTTTTTGTGGTACGGATTTTTATTCAGATAATAAAGCGACTATAAAATGGTCTAACATGATGAAAGTGCAAATGCATTTACTTTCAAAAAAAGAATGGGTAGAAAAATTCAAGAATACAGGATTTGAGGTTAAAACAAAACACATCAAAGATTTAAAAAACAAGAAAAAATGGAAACGTGAATTTGGAACACTGTTTATCACAGGTGAGAAAGCAGAAAGACAATCTTCAAATTAAATCAAAATACAACCATTATGTGTGAGCTGGAGCACGACACGCTGCTACGGCAGAGGAAACTCCTCCCTCCATACAGGAAATGTGATCCGGAGATGGATAATCAGAGATGATTGGCAACGGAGCAGAAAAGAATCTAACCTGGCGCACGATGATGGCAAAACCTGAGATTTCCAGAGAAGGAATGAAAAAGACGTCCCACATGGAGCAAAGCCAAACAGAACTTTAGGATCCTGTACCAAGTTCAGGTAGGCTGCAAAGCGTAATATCGTGAAAACAGAAGGAGGGTTACTCCCAGCACACATAATTTTTTAAAATATTATTAACTCATGGAGTTTGCTTGTTCTCTGCATAGATCAGCACTGCATTTGCATGTTGCATCACATAAACATGAACCATGCATTACACAATCACATTCTGTACCAATTTCAGCAGATGCTGCACAACCACATGCAGCCTCTTCCTCAGAGCTAGAGACAGCTGGAGGTGGACTCTGTTGATGTTCTTCATAGACACTTCTAGTTTGTTCATACTCAGTGCCATCTGCAAGATATGCCTCTCCTCTGTTAGTTTGATAACCACCAGAAGATGCACTTGTTTGGTAACTAACTAATCTGCTTGGATCAATTCCTTGTTGTCCTTCTTTTTGATTCTTTAATGCTCTGTTACTGAAAATGAAAAATGCAACACCACCAATTGCAGCCATTCCTGCCATACCATAAACAATAGTTACTGGAAAATCACCAGTAGAAGTTGTAGTGTATCCAGATGGAGGTGTCGGAGTAAGTCCTGCAATTTCCAATCCATCAAGTATATCCAATGCACCAAATCCTATTGCAGCGATGTTTCCTTGATCTGCTGACTGGACACTTCTAACTTGATATGTTTTATCTGCAACTACTTCAGCAGAAAAAGTTCTTTCTACCTGTCTACCTTCTCTCAGACTACTTTCGCCCATGGTCCAACTAGACACAACAAATCCAGAGATGGCTTTGTTTAATCCAAATGTTCCAGCGTCCACATTGATACCAGTTGGATCAAATAAGAAATGCCAGTTAGTCATTGGTTGTTCTAAAATAAAATCAGCATTCATTAGAGGTTTAGATAAAATTGAATCAGCCTGAGTTCCTGCAAGAACAGAATAAGCTTCAGGTTCTTGGAGTTTTAAAGCAGATATTGGGAAATTAATTTCAACATCATCAATTACAACAGGATCATTGGTGCCAATTGCTCTCCAACCCAAATCAACTAGGGTACGGACTTGATCTTTAGTGATTACATAATCAGTTAAAGTACCCTTTATAGTAATTTTATAATCGATAGAAGTGTTGAGATTTCTACCTTTGAGATGAATATCATAAGTAACATTTAGATCAGAAATTTTTGCGTGACTTCCATCATTTTGGATTTTCTGATTTAGGCTAGCAATTAATTTTTGGACTCCTGGATTTGTAGCGTCAGCAGTTCCAGATAGGGTCCATTCTTTTTGATGTAGTTCATCAAACAATTTTCCACCATTTGGATATTCAATGAAAATAGTTTTCTGATAATGGTATGAAAATGGCGAAGCATCACTGTTAGGATTAATTCTAGCATCGACCTGAGCTGCCCAAACTGAAGAACTTGAGCCAACTACAAACATAGCAGCAATCAAAACTGCTAAAAATACAGTCTTAGACACGAATAAAATCGTTAGTTAATTAGTAATAAACTTATCCTCAAAGATTAGATCGGGAAATTCTGAAAAAGTAATATGGAGTGACAGCAATTGGATTTACAGTTTTAGGAGAAAATGGAATGATAACAGTACTAGCAGGCGGGACAGGTTCGGTAAAACTAGTCAGAGGATTAGTAGCTCAGGAATCTAAAGTCAACGTAATCAGTAACGTTGGAGATAATTATTGGCTTTATGGATTATACGTATGTCCAGATATTGACACAATCGTATACGGTCTTGCTGATTTGCTTGATCAAGAAAGAGGATGGGGAATCAAAAAAGATACTTTCAATTTTCTGAGACAGATGGAAGTGTTTGGCGAAGAAACATGGTTTAGAGTTGGAGACAGAGATGCCGCAACTCACCTAATAAGAACAAACATGTTAAAAAACGGTAAAAATTTGAGTGATATTACAAAATGGATGTGTGAAAAATTTGCAGTTAGTGCAAACATCATTCCAGTTACTGATAACAGTATTGAAACAAGAATTACTACAGACAAGGGAGAGTTACATCTTCAAGAATATTGGGTAAAACATAGAGGAAGAGATCCTGTAGAAGGAATTCAATATATTGGAGCTGACAAAGCTCGTCCAAATCCAGAAGCTGTTAATGCAATTCATGATGCAGATATGGTAATTTTGGCACCAGGAAATCCATTGACATCGATTGGACCAATGTTGCAAATTAAAGGAATCAGAAAAGAATTATCTAAAATAAAAAAGAAAGTTGTTGCAGTAAGTCCACTCATTGGCGATAAAGCAGTTAGCGGACCCGCAGCAAAATATATGGAAGCTGCAGGAATTGAAACAAATGCATATGGTCTTGCAAAAATGTATTCAGATGTTTGTTCAAATATTGTGATTGATACAAAAGACAGATTGCTTGTTAAAAAAATCCAGAGTTTAGACATGAAAGTGTTCGAGACAAAAATTACCATGAACAATAAACTAGCTGAAGACGCATTAGCCAATTTTATTTTAAAACAAATACACGTATAATTTGAAAATTGCAGCAATTATTCCTGTAAAGACGTTCTCTCTAGCAAAAACTCGCCTAAATTTATCATCACATCAAAAAGAAGAGTTATGTAAAATTATGTTAGAAGAAATAGTATACACATTATCAATTTCACCACAAATTGAAAAAATAATAATCGTAACAAAAGAAGAAAAAGCAATTGAAATTGGAAAAAAATACAAAGTCATTATAATTCCAGATGATGAAGAAAAAAGTGTCAATCACGCAGTTGCATTAGCAGATAAATATCTTTTAGAAAATCAATTTGATGCATCAATTGTTTTTCCACAAGATATTCCATTTATCAAAACTCAAGATATTGATTTTATGTTAACCTACAAAACACCACCAAATTTTGCCATAGTTGTTCCATCCAGAAGATTTGATGGAACAAATGCCCTAGTAAGAATGCCAATAAATTTAATGATTACACATTATGATGAAGACAGTTACAAAATTCACATGAATACTGCAAAAGAGCATACAAGAAATGTAGCACTTGTTTTTGCAAAAAGAATAATGTGGGATGTAGACAACATGGAAGATTTGAAATTCTTACTTGATCAAAACGAGAAACCAGAAATTGCGGAAAAAATTAGAAACATTCTAGATGTAAAATAAGAATTTAAGAAATTATTTTCAATAATCATAATAATTTAGACACAGATCACCATCAAGTTTATAAGAAATGAATTAGCAATGGTTAAATATCATCATAAAAAGTTTTGAAAGGAAAAAAAATGGTTAAAAATGTAAATCCGAAAGACAGATGCCCAAGATGCGGACAGGGGACGTTAGTAACAGATGCAACCACTGCTGAAAATTTCTGTGGAAAATGTGGCTTTGTAATTACTGAGAAAGTAGACGAATCAGGTCCTGAATGGAGATCATTTTCAAATGAAGGTGAAAACAAAAGCAGAGCAGGAGTACCAACATCATTAGCAATGCACGATATGGGTTTGGCAACTGTAATCAATCCTCAAAACAGAGATGCAACCGGAAAACCATTAACATCTGCCATGAAAAGCACCATTGAAAGATTAAGAACATGGGATAGTAGAAGTCAAGTTCATGAGCCAGTTGATAGAAACTTTAGACAGGCATTTAGTGAATTAGACAGATTAAAAGACAAATTAGCCGTAGGAGATGCAGTAATTGAAAAAGCAGCTTACATTTATCGTAAAGCACTTGAAAAGGGTTTGGTGAGAGGGCGGTCAATTTCAGCATTAATTGCATCTGCACTCTATGCAGCATGTAGAGACACAGAAACACCTAGAACATTGAAAGATATTGGTCAGGCAAGTAACATTAAGCGCAAAGACATTGCAAGATGTTATCGTCTATTGCTAAGAGAATTGAATTTGAAAATGCCAGTAGTAGATCCTGTTAAGTGTATTTCAAGAATTGCAAGTAAAGCAGGATTATCTGAAAAAACAAAAAGAGCCGCCACTAAAATTTTACAAACAGCTGAGGAACAAAAAATATCTGCAGGTAAGGACCCAATGGGATTAGCAGCAGCTGCACTTTATGTAGCATGTGTTACAAATGGAGAAAGTAAAACTCAAAGAGACGTTGCAGAAGCAGCAGGGGTTACAGAAGTAACAATAAGGAATAGATACAAGGGATTAAAGTTAGCACTAAATCTCTAAACAATCTAAAAACAAGATATATCCATTTTAAAATAATATCACTCTATCTTTAATTTTCTCTCTTTTTTTGAATTAAAATAAGATACAAGCAATACAGAAATTGAAAATATTCCAGAGATGAAGAATAATAATTCCATAGTATTTATCATAGGTTGTAAAAAGGCCTCTTCAATAGTTATTTGATTAATTTGAGATATAAAATTGGCATATGAAAAAATAAAATAATTTGTTGCCCAATGAACAAGAATTGCAGCAATCAAACCAAATCTAAAATAGAGCCATCCAAGAATAATCCCACTTACTGATGCTTGTAACAATTTTCCTTCACTCCATGGTTCACCAGTGATAATATGAGAAATTCCAAAAAAAACTCCAACTAAAACAATTAGAAGTAGCGGCTTTTTAGAATCATAGATATGTAAATTACGGTTTGGGCTCCAAAGTGATTTTAGAAAATGTGAAAATGATAATTTGTGTGAATAAAATACAAACAGTGGCAAACCAATTAAGATTACTCTAAATCCAAATTCTTCTACAATAGGAGATAAACTAACATACAAAAATTGAGTCAGATCATTATCCACATGGGGTGGAACTGTAACAATTCCAAATCCTTGTTGCACAGAATCAATAATTATTGAAACCAAAATTAAAATCGAAAACCATTTTGTAATGACAAACATATAGTTAGATTTTGTGTCTGATTTGGAATTACTAAGATTGGAAGACAGTGTTTTTAAAAATCCATTATTAGGTCCAAATAAGGCTATGGCAAATAAAACAGCATAAATCGACCACAATACAATAAAAAGATCCCCAACCTCAACATGAAATGGAATGGCAAATCCAAGTTCCTTAAAGAGTTCAAGATTGCTTAAAGGGTATTGAAAATTAACATCATTTCCAATATTAGTATCAAAAACAACAAACACACCAAACGGAAAGGACAATAACATCATAGCAAAAATGATTGAAAGAAGTGCAAGATGTGGAATTCGAATAAGCTGAAGAATTTTATCTAAAATTTGCAAAGTCTATCTAATGAAGTTCAATGCTAGATTCAGGAAATCCTAGATGAATCAAAGTATCTTTTATTGTATCCCTGTGATCTCCTTGAAGAAAGATGTAACCTTCTTTAGCAGTACCGCCACAGGCATACTTGTTTTTCAATTCTTTGGCTACAGTCTCTAAATTATTTAATTTAGGATCCAATCCTTCTATCATGGTTCCTTTTTTCTTGAATCGTCTAGTCTCTAAACGAATTATAATTTTTGTACTGTCTTTAGCAAGTTCGCCGCAAGCACATAGATCCTCAGGTAGTCCACAAGTATTACAAATAACCGCCATTTGTTCTAAATTAATTTAATTTTACGCACTATTAAGCCTTGTTTGAGGCACAGACAAATACAAACAATTGTATTTTTTAAAGAGAAATTCTGACTAAGAATATGTCAAAAGAGATTACAAAAAAAGCAGCTGATATGTTATTGAGTGGAGGGACATTACTTAGCGAACCATGTCCGTATTGCTCTGGAGTAAGAGTGATGAAAAAAGGGCATGCATTATGTATCAATTGTGGCAGGGAGCCTGAAAAAAAAGACATACCGATCACTAAAGAACACAATTCTAAACAAACAGGACTAGAAACTACACTAGAAAAAAAATTATCAGAATTATCCAAAGAGTTAGAGCAAGAAACCAATCATGAAAAACAACAAGAAATCCTAAGATCAATCAACTCTATAATGGAGACTATAGAGAAAATAAAAAATAAACAAGAAAACCCCAAATAAAACAACAACCTTCACTAAGTCTTAATTTAATAAATTCCAGAGCAAATATTCTTATCTAATATCAAAAATGTTTTAATTTCTAATCGTACCTTTTTAGAAACAGGTCTATAGATCAATGAAGGACTAATTGGGCATAAAAACAGATGTTTTTAGAAATTTTTCCAAAAATTATCAAAGAATAAAGTATTTATGTCAAAATTCCAGCTTTGTAAAACAGCAATGAGCAGCAAAAAGAAAGGAGCCCCACTACCTGCATCAAGTGGAGGTTTAATGAGATTCTTTGAGGATGAAACCAAAGGATTCAAAGTGGATCCAAAAATAGTGGTATCAGTCCCAATTAGCTTAATTGTTGTTTCATGGTTAATTGACATATTTTTAGTTAAATGATAAAACATGGAAAAAGCAGATGATGTTTCAAACATACATAACAGGTTTTCCCTTACACTAATCAATCCCGCATCACATTATTTTTCACTAGTAGGTTCATTGATAATTGCTGCAGTGATAACAGCGACTGTCCATTTTGGGTATCATGAGTTAGATAACATTTGGTTTAGAATTCCAATAGTAATTGGAGTATTGGCACTATCTCAAATAATTGACAAACAGTTTACAAGAAAAAAAGAATATTCTAAATCACTACACGCATCACTTTTTGGAAATATGTTATGGATTGCAGTTTTATTAATGGGATTACTTGCGAGTTGGGTACTAGTAAAAGAAGCGTCATTATTTTTTGTAACATATGGAATGTTTCTTTTTGCTAGTTTTAGAATAGGAATTTTTACTACAACATTAGGGGCAAGTATTAAAAAGGCATGGGCCATTTGTATGGTACAACCACTTGCAATGTTTTTAGCCATAATTCCATACGACATGTGGAGTTCAGTGTTAACTGATCCATGGCAATTGGATTTGGAACAGTGTTTTTGATAATTGCCAGTGTATGGTCAGTGTTAACAGATAGAGCTGGAAGACCAGGGATGGAAAGCACACATAGAACAATTCAAGCATATTTGGCATCACAAGGAAATGATTTTTCAGAAGCTGAAGAAATCATCGAACAGCGTTCATATAAAACAAAAGTATCTACGTCTCAAATTAGACTCTATTCATCAAACAGTAATTCAGAATTCAGAATGGTATTACCAGAAATTCATCCAGGACCATATCATCCAGTTGGGGGAAGCAATATCCCATACCTAATGTACAAAAATTTTGATTCTTCAGCGATGATAATGCATAGTATTTCTGATCATTCACTGAATTTACCATCTAAAAACGAAGTTGAAAATTATTTAAAAAATTTAGACAAAAGTGTTGTCAAAGAAGAAGGTTTAGTATGTACAGAACCTGTCACGGTTCAAATAAACAAAGCCAGAGTAACAGGTTTACTTTTTGGAAAAAATCCATTATTGTTTCTTTCATTATCACCACATGGAATGGAGGATATCCCAGATTATATGAAAACAGAGATTGAACAATATGCTAAAAACAGAAACTATGTCAGAACATTAATTGTAGACTGTCATAATGCAATGGGAGAAGAGATATCCAAAGAAGATGGAGAAGATATGTTAAAAGCAGCAAAGTCTTGTTTGGATTCTTTAATTACAAAAGAAAGTTATCCAATAGAGTTTGGGTATGCAAATTCCGACAACATGGATGTATGGACAGAAGATTTAGCAATGGGAGGACTTGGAATAGTATGTTTAAAAATAAACAACAAGAAATTCTTTTTGGGATGGGCAGATGCAAACAACATGGAAAATGGAATAAGAGAAAAAATTGTCGAGAATTTTGCCAAATTAGGACACACTTTATTGGAAATTTGTACTTCAGACACCCATTTTGCTCCAGTTAAAGCAAGAAACAGAAATGGGTACTACCAGTTAGGACTTATCACAAGCGCTGAAAAATTATCAAAATGGTTTTTAGAAATTGCATACCATGCAGAATCAAAGATGACAGCTGCAAAATTTGAGATTTTAGAAAATGAGACAGATGTAAAAGTAATGGGTCGAGGAATATACGAGGATTATTCAAAAGCTTTAGACAATTCTTTAAAAATAACTAAAGGATTCATGATTGGTAGTGTAATATTATTCATAATCACACTATTTCTCTAGATTCCTTTTTGTTAAAGATGATTTGAGCCTATTGTAGTTGACATCCTTCACATTTTTTCATGCTTCGTTCAGATCGTGTCTCTAATTCTTGATGACAATCCATACAGATTATTCGATTTCTCATAATGTCAATTCTAACTAAATTCATTTTAATGATTTTATTTACTAAATGTCAACTATTACTTTACTTGAAATTGACACTGGAATCATAAAATCAATAAGAATTATTTTGAACCTAACGTATTCATTTGATCAAGATTACCGTAGAACTCATCTACAAATGATGAAAATTGAAAGATTGGGACTATAGGTACACGATCTATGAAATCTATCTTATCATGATATAGAGTCACAATTACTGGGACAGCTATTGCCCCAGGAGTTTTTAAAATGTAATGTTTAGTACGGGCTATCTGTTTTTTTACAGCGGTGGATAAGGCTGAAGAGTTGTATCGTTTCCAATGTTTACAGTCAATTAACATTGCCACTCCCAATCTAATTCCAATTACATCAATTTCCATTCTTGGCTTTGTAAGAATTAGATTTTTTATAATAGCAAAATTTTTAGAGAGTAAAATTTCTGCAACTAATCCCTCAAAATCTTTCCAATCAAGGATAATTGAGATTTCATCTAGAGGGCCACCATTTTTTATGAGTTCAATTGCAGCTCGGAGTTTATCACCATCATGAAAATAATATTTATTTTCAGACTTTGTTCCAATCCCATTTTTAACATATTCATCAAGAATTTTTTGTGACTCCATATTGCTTGAATTTGTGATAGCAGTAAAATCATCCACAGAAACACCCCCTGGAATTATTCCCTTTAATCCAAATAGCATAGTCCGATTAAATCTCAAAGTATTTTTCAAA